>CAZKHC010000285.1:0-1928 GCA_964552135.1 uncultured Algimonas sp.
ACGTCATCTCGATCTGTTTCCAGTCCCGAAGGCGAAAGATTTATTAAAGCAATGGGCTGTGGAATTCCCAAACCGGCCACACAAACCTGATCAATATAATCATTGCCGCTGAGAACTTCCTCCAGCGGGTTAGGTGTCACATAGCTGCCTTTTGATGTTTTAAATGCATCTTTGAGCCGTCCTACAATGCGCAAATATCCGTGTTCGTCCAGCTCGCCAATATCACCGCTGTGAAGCCATCCATCTTTTAGAACCTCTGCAGTCTTTTCCGGGGCCTTGTAATAGCCCGTCATCATATAAGGCGACTTCATCAACACTTCGCTCGTATCAGGATCAATCTTAATTTCCGCCCCAGGTACCGCTCGACCAACGGAATCAGACGGCGCGTCAAGTGAAGGTGAATTTGTAATTGAGCCGCAAACTTCAGTCATGCCGTAAGCTTCAATCAAATGGATATCGAGGGCGCGGTAAAACTCCTTGATAAAGGCCGGAGTAATGGCCGCACCTGTGGCCGTCGTTTTAACATCCGCCAATCCCAAACCTGTTCTAATTTTTTTCTTAGTTATTGACGAAAGGATGGGGAGCTTAAGCAGTCGCTTCAACCGTTTCTCCGGGAGTTTCGCCAAGACCGCAAAATAGAAATTCGTCCATATGCGCGGCACGGCAAAAAATGTTGTGGGCTGCGTGTTTTGAATATTTGCGGCAAAGGTCTCAAGGCTCTCAGCAAATGAAATCGATCCGCCTTGCCAAATCGCAGGAAGTTCAACCCCTATTCTCTCGCCCACATGATTGAGAGGGAGGTAAGAAAAATGCTTAGGATGATTCACCTTGAAAATCCCGATCCAATTGGTCTCTCTTTCCCGTTCCATAATGAGGGCGGGCGTGCGGTGCACATGCATGACACCTTTTGGCGTGCCGGTCGTGCCGGATGTAAATTTAATCGTCCAAAGGTCATCCACATTTGGTACATCATTTTCGAGATGCGGCTCGGCAGTATCAATGAGCTCATTCCACTCCAGTCCCGCTTCGCCTCGCGCCTGCCCCGCATAAAGTGGGAAATTAATGCTAATGAGATTGCCCTGAATTGCGTCGGAATGCGAGCTATCCCAGCTCTCTAACTTTCCAATAAATAAAGCTTTCAAATCGGCCATTTCAATGACTTGAGCGAGCTGATCGCCCGGCAGGCTTGAATAAAACGGGACAGATACATAGCCGCCCATCATGATCGCGAGATCTGCCAATATCCAATGATAGCAGTTTTTTGAGTAAATCCCAATATGGCTTCCGGGCTTAAGGCCTTGCGCCCGCAGAGCCGTGACCATTTTGCGTGCTTCCAGGCCAGCTTCGGCGAAACTCAATTCGGTCCAAACATCGCCTTTAGGTTGGCGTAAGAACACATTATCTGGCGTCGTTTTTTCCCAGTGGTAGAATTTTTCGATAACCGTTGGTAGTTTCGTATCATTCATTCGTGCTACCCCATCCCTTCAATTTTTATATTGGACTATTTTGGCTCCGAATTTTGCGAGCTCACCGTCGTCTCTCAAGGGTTTACGCTGACTTTGGCAGGCATTCAAATCTATAGCTCACATCTCTTATGCGAAATCGCCGCTATGCGGCTGCTGTTCTCATCCCTATAAGCGCCCCATGTTTAAACGCCTGATAACATTTTTCCGCTTGTTGCGGACGGGATGGGTTCTTATCCGCCATGACGCGCTAGTTCCGGCCGAATATGCGCCGATGGTGCCGTGGCCGGTTCGCTTTGTCGGAGCCATCAGCCGTATTTTCTCTCTAGGCAATCGCAAAGGCAATGCGGGCGAGCGTTTTGCCCGCGCCTTGCAAGACCTCGGCCCCGCCTATATTAAATTCGGCCAAGTGCTCGCGACCCGCGGCGATATGTTTGACGCCGAATTTGCGCGGGGGCTGTCGGT
>CAZKHC010000286.1:0-1920 GCA_964552135.1 uncultured Algimonas sp.
TGAATGATAAATTCGCCCATAAGCTGGATTTTCTGGAAAATATGAGGGTCTATTTCTCGGGCCGTGCGAAAGAAGGTGACGCGAAGCAAATCCTCGTAGGAGATTTTAATATCGCCCCGCATGAGCATGATGTTTGGGGGCATAAGCAGCTTTTAAAAGTCGTCTCTCATACGCCGCTGGAAGTCGGCATCTTAGAAACACTGCGCAGGGCACATGATTTTACGGATACCTCCCGCCTCTTCGCGGAAGAAACCGAGAAACTATATAGCTGGTGGTCTTACCGCGCGCGCGACGTCATGAAATCAAATCGCGGACGGCGGCTCGATCATATTTGGGTCAGTCCCGCGCTCAAGCCTTGCGTCGAAGCGGCAGGTAAAGCAGGTCACGAAATTCACGTGCCCTGCCGAACCTGGCACGCGAAGCCATCGGATCATGTGCCACTTAGTCAGGTCCTTGATCTGACAGCCAAATGACGGGGACGCGGGTTTTGGATTTATCGGCGATTTGAAAACGCACGCATAAAAAAGGCCGCGCAAGCGCGGCCTAAAAATCTAATTCGCCCCAAGACTACATCGCCAGCGAATACCCGCCCGGCTGCGTAAGCAGTAATGACGCTTCGCCTTTTACGGGCTCAATCTTTTGGCGCAGGCGGTAGACGTGGGTTTCGAGCGTATGCGTAGTCACGCCGGAATTATAACCCCAAACTTCCTCGAGCAGCTCATCACGCGCAACAGCTTTTCCGCCAGCCCGATATAGATATTTCAGGATATTTGTTTCTTTTTCCGTCAAACGGATATCACGCACAGGACGACCGGATGGATCTTCTGGCGGCGTCAGTTTCTTCGCAGCAGGCTTAAAACTATATGGCCCAATCGTGAAAACAGCGTCTTCAGATTGCTCAAATGTGCGCAGATGCGCGCGCAGACGAGCCAGCAAAACACCAAAGCGGAACGGCTTGGTGACATAATCATTTGCGCCAGAATTCAGGCCAAGAATTTCAGAGGCTTCGCCCGTATTTCCAGTCAGCATAACAATCGGCGTTGCAATGCCAGAGGCGCGCATAAGCTGGGCAACTTCCGTTCCCTGCATATCTGGCATATCCACATCGAGGATAATCATATCAAAGGTTTGCTCTTTCGCGGCCGCAAGGCCCGCTGCGCCGTTTGCAACGTCAAAAGTTTCGAACTCATCATAGAGTGCAAATTGCGCGACAAGTTCACCGCGTAGGATTTCATCATCATCCACAAGTAGAACGCGTTTCTTGACAGCCATGTTATATTCCCTTCAGGAGGTATCTAGAATATTTGCGCGGCATATGCGCGACATACCAAAACAATGCTACTAACGCTTTGCTGCGAATGCATCACAAAAATGCGACCTAATGCGTGATATTATTAGAATAATTACCTCCAAACGACAGATTTCCTGCGGAAATTTGGGTCTTTCCTGCCGAATTGGGGCTGCTGGTGCCGTGAACATGGAAAAAGGCCGAGAGGGCGATTCCAAGACGCCCCTCGGAAAATATATCTTGCGATTTGGCTTTTACCGCGCAGATCGATTGCCAAAACCGCCATCAAATTTGACGTTTCATGCTCTTTCGCCCGAAGATGGTTGGTGCGACGATCCGCAAGACCCCGCCTATAACCGCTATATTCGCCTGCCCTATCCAGCCGAAGAAAAACAGGTAAGCCACGAAAAGCTTTGGCGCGATGACGGCGCGTATGACATCATATTGGTCATGAGCCATAATGACAGCCCGCCTATTGCGGGATTGGGGAGCGCCGTTTTCATCCATGTTGCCCAGCCCGATGATCGCAAGACATTAGGCTGCGTCGCCCTCGCCCCGGAAAATATGGTGCGGCTTTTGCCGAAATTGCGTATGGGCCAGATTATAGAAATCTCCGCCTAACTATAGTCTCT
>CAZKHC010000287.1:0-1918 GCA_964552135.1 uncultured Algimonas sp.
TTCTTAGCAACCACATCACTCTACTGCGAAGGTGGAGTCCCGAAAATCGTTTGCTCCGGTTGTCTTGCAATTCGAAGTTGGTCTGCACATCGGAATTCTGCATTTCATCCAAGATGCGAGTAGTGAACAAGTGTGGATTGTTGATCCCCGATTAATGCCAACATCTACTGATTATGATTTATTATACACATAAAGAGATAATCAATTGAGGGCGGATCACAGAGAAAATATACAACGCCAAACACTTGTTGTGTCGGTTGAGTGTAGACCTCAACGTTACACACTAAAATGCTCCGTACACGTTCAATGGTAAAATTTTACGCGCTCTGTATCTGTTATCTATCCTGTATACGACCGCCTGTTCCGCCTCGCAGATTATGGGGGAGACAGATGAACTAAAGGGGTTTGAAGGTTCCGTTATAAGTAATTTTGCTCTCGCCTCCGCTTCCACTTCAGTTCGCAACGTCACAAAACGGCAGTTCCTGAACACTCCAACTTGGTTTCGAGAACTTCCATTCCTTCATCACGAAAAGGAGAACGTTCCTCTCTCTCCCATCATGTTTTCCATTCCTTCCATTCTCATGTTTCCCGTGCATATGCTATGCGAAGCCAGCAAAGCACTTGGAAAGATCCCCCGATGCGTGGCTACAATTGGTAGTCGTGGAAGGGCCAACAGAAGGAAGATTGCGGCTCTCATCGCGGAGAGAGGTGCACTGTTGCAGGAACTCGGGGACTGCACATATGAGGAGGGGGAGCGTCGAGGGCAAGAGGAGGCCCGAAAGCTGGAGAAGGATGGGCTTGTTCGGAGACTCAATGTCGGAGACACTGGGAGGAGTTGCCTGATGGCAAAGCTAAAGGACAGTCGTGCTCGAGAGAAGAAAGCGATGGGCCTTCTCAGAGGGGTCAACGACGGGTTGGCTACAGTGGCAAGGGGCCAACAGAACTTGGAGTTGGAGCTCCAGCAGATCGAGAACCCCTACCTGGACTACTTCAGGCAAAATAACAGCAGGCTCAGAACAGAGCTCAAGGACCTGAAGCCTAACTTACGGAAGGCCTTGTTTGCTGGGAAACTGATGGGGAAGGAAATCGTAGATGTTATCATGAAATATGAGAACTTCATGAGAGCATCGGATATGCAGGAATGGACATCCTGCTTCATAACAGATGGGGCGGCGGAGAGTTCCCCGGAGAATGCTGAGGTGGTCGGTGAGATGGAATATCGATTGGAGTAAGTGGAACGGTTGGGAGGGATTAGGTTTGGCAGGATGACTATACTCGTACTTTCATCAATGTATAATGTAAAAACAATTATAATTGCAGACTGTATTTCCTGAATGTGAATGAACACTACTCCTGAAGAGAGTGCCTATGGCGTTCTTGATGATATAATGGATGCACATTTGTAGCAGAGTAACTCATCTGGTTATTTAGTCTATCCCGTGATGAATTGATATCCATGTTGAAAAGACCGGGAGATGCACCCGATGCGCCCGATAAAAAAGGATTAAATTAAAGACTGCGAAATGTAACTCCCTGAGCTATTGCATGACACAACTGAAGTATGTGATGATTACTGCTATGATCCCCAGAGTGTATTGGGCGCCACATGCACTTATGATGACATGTAGCTATTACTGTTACTGTTGCACTATCTCCAAACGGTTGGTCGATTGACAAAAGATGTGTTTATAGCACCTCACTGCTGTGTAGTCGTTACAATGTGCTGTGTGCTGGGGTTTCTGCTATCCCGGTCGTCGGCCGTCGATGGTATCAAGAAATGATGGATGGATGGATGCCATTGCAGCATCATACTACGTTCACTACAGCTGCGACTACTGAAATAGAGAAAAATTTTCGAGAGTATATTAAGAGCATCGAATAGTCTCCAGCGTGCGCCATCGCCTCATGTAGAGAATGA
>CAZKHC010000288.1:0-1916 GCA_964552135.1 uncultured Algimonas sp.
AATGACAATGTTATGTTTACCTGTATGATGTAAGGTACGTACGTGTCGTTTCATTACATCCAACACTACACCACACATACCTGCAGTTTGACGGTTGGAGGACGCCACAACTTGTTCAATTATGTAATTATGTAAATATTGTAGATGTAATCGCTAGTAACAACTGAGCTCAGCTCACCCGCCATAGACAGACAGACCTCTACAGTATTCCTACCACTCTACATGCGTCTTAATGTCAACCTGATGCACGATTCCTCTCATTCAACATCTTCATGGATGTCCATCGGCCACTGTATATCCAAGGACGTTACCCTTAGCTGACAGAGGCTGCCTGCCCATGGTCCTGTGACCGTTTCGCGCACCCGCACAGGGGATGATATCCGTTGTCGATAGATGACCCGACTCGGTGCATTGTGCAACCTACAGTAAAAGATAAAATTTAACTGAACACAGAGATCTGTGTAGACGGAGATCTGTCTGACCACACCCGTCTTTCGTGATCATCAGATGTGCAGATTATTATAGCGGTATGAAGATTACTGTATTAAAACTGTTCACCGCTTGTTTGACGTAACACAAACAGGGCCACGTCTTGTACACGTATGAAGCAGGCCAACAGTGCATCGTGGCGCATATACCCCACACGATACAGTAACATTACTCGATGCTTCTACACTTTACACTTTAGAACCTCCTGTACTGTACAGTACTGTACTGTACAGTACTGCACTGTACCTGATGATGGGATGACACAAGTCTTCCGTGCTTCCGGAATACAGTATGAGAATGGAATGTTCTAATGGGAAATTCTGCTCTTTCTCTTTTGCAGTAACACTATCGCAATGCACTCCCTTCGGGCCGTCGAGCCGTCATCTCACGTCATGGCTGAAAACTCACGAGTCTCAGTTACGGACCTGTGGTGAATGCAAACGAATATAGTCAACGTACAGCAGCTTGCAGCTTGCATCGGCCCATCACTGGTCACCGCTAAGCTTTCTAAGTACTCTCCCTCTCCCTCATCTCACAACCATTGCTGTACCTGGTCACAAACCAATACTGTATGAACAATGACGAGTGTGCCGTAAGGTTACATGCCATTCACCAATCTACCACATCTTCTAAACCGTTACAGTAGTAGGAACTACATTCATTCTTGTTCCTCAATTCTGTATTCAAATGGAGGCCGAGCTTTATAAAACATCTACGCATTTGGATGCAACGTTATCTACTTTCTCTCTAAACCCGGTCACATTTCATTTCGGGATATCACAAAGCCCAAAGTTGAGGACCTGAAGCCCCCAACAAACAAACAAACCAACGAACAAACAAACAACAAAACCGATCGGCCTCAGGCATCGACGACCAACTACTATACTAGTAACATGCCACGAATATCCCCTGTTGCATGGGACGTACGGACACGGGAGCCCTTTCTATATTTAAAGTAATGGATTATTTGTTCGTTCAACACTGCCTCCAACACACAACAAAACGACAGCAATGTCCCCAATCCACGATCTGGTAGTTAGTTCAAAATTTCGAAGCAATCTTTCAGCCTGGATTGGCTACTGAACGTCTTCCTCATCCATCTCCATATCTCGTCCTGGGAGGCGTTCAGAGCCCCCAGCTATGAGTCGTGTTAAGTTATTTTGTTGGTAAAACACAACGGTACATATGCGGTGACTTGAACATATCTAGGAGTCTCACGGAGGAGCTGGTAGAACTTAGAGGATGTCTTGGATCGTACAGAACATCAACGCACTACGTATGCTCTCCATCATAATGAGTTGATTTTCACAAACCACAACAACCAGAATTAAATTGATTTATTTGCTATAAACAATATAAAAAGGACGATCGCTCGCTCGCTTCTTCCTCGTTGATTGCATATTGTTTTCTTACATTGCATGTGTATA
>CAZKHC010000289.1:0-1903 GCA_964552135.1 uncultured Algimonas sp.
ACCTTCGGACTATCCGCGAAGACGAATGAGAAACACGGGGCCTGCATAATCAGTCTGTCCTTGGTTGGAGGATAGGTGATGATATTTTTTGAGACGCGCCGCAATTTGTCCGGCTCAATGCCAGGACCGAAGACGACAAAATTATAATGCTCGCTCGGCCATGATAGACGTTCTCTGTCCTCAGAGGTCAGATTGAAATGACAGGCTTTATCTATCTTATCATTTCCCCAACCGCGTTCCAAAACCGCGATGCCAGGACTATGTGCGAATTCCATCGCATCATTTCCCGGACCCGGATTCATGATGCTGTCAACAAACCCACTTTTTAAAATATCATTCCCCCCTCCCCCAATGAGAAGGCTCTCGCGGGAAGTACATTTTAGCGTCTGACTTTTCTCGTCGCTGATGAACACATCGGGATTTTTGGGGTATAGCCAATCCTTATTGTCATGTGTTCTTGGGGCTATGCACTGCGCGACGTTACTCGGATGTTCTCTCTTAACACTGTACGGCCTGTCGTGAAAAATTGGGGCAACATCCAATGGTGCACCGTGAGGCGCAAACAACCGTCTATTAACAGGTAAAACCGGGAGAGATCCTACCTCCATAGCCTGAATTAAAATCTCGAGCGTCGCTTGGCTCTCAATCGGAAAATTCGATATGTTCGTTTTGTAATTGCGGAGTGTCACCGCAGCACTGAGTTTTTCAATTTTCGTAGGTGCAGTGGCATTATTTAATTCTGTGATTGTCGTCATTTTCGACATATCCGGCGGGATAGAAAATGCCTGACCTTTGTTATATATATTCTGGTAAGACATTTCGATTAAGCCTGTGAGGCTTTGTATATATTTTAGGCCTTCGAGATATTTCTCATGCATATAGCGCGTGTTCCCATTGGTTTTTATGGGTTTCCCAAGATAAGCAACTGGCCGGTTTGAACAGCTAATAAATGTATCTTCATAAGCTCCCCAAATCCGATTTTTCGTCTCTTTGTAGGACATCGTCATGATATTCGCGAGCCGCGCTCCCTCCAATGGCTCTATTTTCCAAAGCCCCGGTTCATAGCTCTGTATAAATAGCACAACTGGCTTATCTGTTTTGCCGACAGTAATTGTCCCAGAAGAATCATAACTACTGACAATGTGCAGCTCGAAGTCCTGGTCGGGCATGCCGGAATTCATATAGCCTGTTAGACCTGCATCGCGCTCATCCGAGACCCGTTCAAAAGCCGTTATGCGGTCTGGGGCATGAAGGAATTTAGGGTCTTCAACTAAGCAGGATTCATCCACGTCAATTTGCGGCAAACGTTTGAGCGAAAGGACCCTTTCTTTTTCTTGCTTTAAATATTGTGTTCGAACCGCTGTCAGGTCTGCCAAACACGCTTCATAAATAGCGGATTGCCCAACGGCAAAACGGTCGAAACGCGTTTTTTGCCCCTCACATTCGGAGTCTCTATATTGAATCCAAAGCCTCTGCGCCGCTCGTAAGCTTCGGCGGGAGTCTTCATAATCTACGCCCGTTTTGCTATTGGCATTCGGGCCGTAAGCCTCCGCGAGCGCTGTCAACAAAGCCGTATATTCTAAATTGAGTTTTTGATCCCACATTACCAAGGCCGTCTTCGCGCAGGTAAGGTCTCCTTTTGCAGTACAGACATCTATTTGGCCGCAGGTTTTGGCTAGCTCATGAGGTTCGGCCGCGGCATAACACTCTTCAAACGCTTTTGTATCGGGGGACGGAGCTTGCGCAAAAGCGGGCATACCCGCCAGCAACAGAAAGCAGAGCGTCAGCCACATATATCTCATCACGATATCACCCTTCCCGAATAGATAGAGATTCCCCGAATCTCATAGACTATCTTACCCAGCCAATTGCAGCTTTAGTAAGGCAAAATCATGGTGATTTG
>CAZKHC010000290.1:0-1902 GCA_964552135.1 uncultured Algimonas sp.
GGATGGCATATATAGATGAGGGGCCTAAAGACGCGGAAACTGTGTTTCTCTGCCTCCATGGCGAGCCGACTTGGAGCTACCTTTATCGCAAAATGCTTCCTGTATTTACGGCGGCTGGATGCCGCGTAATAGCGCCAGACCTATTTGGCTTTGGGCGGTCAGATAAGCCAACCGAAGATGGAGTCTACACATTCGACTTTCATAGAAATTCTGTGTTGCGTTTAATTGAGCATCTCGATCTCAATGGACTGGCCTTAGTTGTGCAGGATTGGGGCGGAATTATTGGTCTGACGTTACCAATGGAAATGCCAGAACGTATTAATCGTCTTTTGATTATGAACACAGTTATTCCGGTTGGTGAGCGTTTTTCAGATGGGTTTGATTTTTGGAAAGATTTTTGCGCAAACGCTCCGGAAATTCCGGTGTCCGGGGCTATTGCATCTGATGCGTTATCGGAAATAGATATCATGGATGTGCTGGCTTATGATGCCCCTTTTCCAGATAATACTTACAAAGCAGGCGTTCGTGCTTTTCCGCAAAATGTGCCTTGTGATCCGGGAATGGCTGGTATCGAATACGGTCTGGCGGCCCGAGAATATTTATCGACGAAATGGGACGGTGAAAGCTTCATGGCGATAGGTATGAGAGACTTTGTTCTGCATGAAGACGTGCAAATGAAAACGGTTCATCCATTTATTAAAGGATGTCCGCCTCCTATGAAAGTCGACGATGCTGCACATTTTGTGCAGGAATATGGCGAACCAGTTGCCAAGGCAGCTCTTAAACATTTTGGCCTGACGTGAGTTAGTGTCGACCCATTAATGATTGGGCGCGCCATTTAGCGGATATAAGCAATCCGGGGATGGACGTGAGGGCGGCTTGTATAGGCCAAGGAACCTATGGAAGTTTAAACTGTGAGCGGCGTCCCAAGCTAATTGAAGTCTGGCTTTGGTATGATTGGTGTAATGTAGGGTTTGAGCTGTTTTTATTAAAACAGGCACTTGACCTTAAAGGGTTACTTAATCTGAGCAAATTTTGAACCACATGGCTGTGTCCTTAAAGTTGGCGCGGCGAATAAATAATTAAATAAAAGAAAGCGGGGGTATGAGCTTATCCTACTTTAAAAAATTATCGGGCAAAAAGCAGGCTCTATGGACTTTAATTGTTCAAGGCATTTTACTCATCATTTTATTTGCGACGGCACCCAAGGCATCCCAAGTTATAGGCCAAACCTTCGAGCCAGGAAATCATGCCTTAGATTTATGGGGCGGCATGATGGGCGGTGACGGTCTGGCCGCATCACCGCTTTGGGTACAAATTTTCTTAAATGGATTATTCGTGAGCAGCCTTGTCGGGATATTTTTCATGCGCAAGCATGTTCCGGCACGATGGGCTGCCGGGGGATTATTAGCTGGTGTTTTTAATACTTTTTTTGTCATTCCCTACTTGCCGATAATTTCACTAGGAGGAATGTATGCTATGATGCATTTCATTTTATGGACACCGGGGCTCTATTTATTGATTAAGGAACGCGCCTTCCTCAAAAAATGGACCCCCTATTCAATTTGGGCCGCTATCGTCGTGGGGATAATTCTATTTTCTTATGTTTTTGATGTCCGAGATACGTCTATCTATGCGCCTTATATCTGGAAGCTAAATTTTGCATGATGACCTGCGCCCCAACTTCCTACCAGTTTTTGGTAGAGTCATTTGATTGTTTTGGGCTCATGCAGCCCTCTTTTGCAAGTGTTGATTTTGGGCGTATTCACGCGGTGTGAGATTTCCCAGTGATGAGTGGGGTCTGGTTACATTGTAACCCTCCTTCCAGAGTGTGATTTGATGACGGGCATCTGTGAAGGCATCGCTCACAAAATCCAAGCTCCAGCGTTCATTGATCCGATC
>CAZKHC010000291.1:0-1888 GCA_964552135.1 uncultured Algimonas sp.
CTTTCTTTCCCTTCGCTTCTGCGTCGGGGCGTCGAAGAATGGTGGGTGCCGTTGATGGACCAGCTCCAGGCTTGGCCATGGCCTTGCCCTTGGATCTTTCACGCTCTTCGCGTTTCTTCTGCCGGAACAAGACCTGTTCCGGCTCCTGCTGGTACAGGTGGTTGGCGTACGCGAAGTACATCCGGATGGCATATGGCAAGTACGGGCATGTGTACAGAATATGCCCGTGCTGCCGACATCCGGAGCAGCGCCAAGGGACCGGAGTCACCGGGACCAAGGTGTTGGCTAACGCCAGTTGTTGAGCATCCAGCGGCGGCACTGGAGACGACGGAGGAGAGGCAATGGTCTGCCCCCTGACGGGTTGACCCGTTATGTCAATCGACTCCCCGGTCCTGGCCGACGTCATCGACGAAGGTGAAGACGGAACAGGAATGGTCGTGCCACTCAAGAGCAACGTTGGATGCTGGGGTAAGCCCCAAGGCTGATAGCCAACGGCAGAAGCCGAGTCTGAAGACGTGTCTGTCATGGGCGGGCGTATGTCGCTGCCGAGATACATGGACTTCTTCTTGGCGCCCTCACGCGTCGGCGCGAGGCGCGGCTTGGGCTGTATGGGTTCCTTCCGCGTGGCGCGGTAAGTGTCGCCCTGAGCCTGTGCGATGCGGCGCACAGCCAAAAAGTCTTCTTCATCGGAGCGAGACACCGTGTTGGACACTACGGATCGGATGCCAGGCTGTAAGCCCTTCACGAAATAGTTCACCAGATCTCGCTGAGTGAACACATTCGCGCATTGGAGAGCTGCATCCTGTAGACGGTCCGCAAAAGCGTTCTCGTCTTCGGCCTGAGCCTGAGTGATACGAGTGACAGCATCATATGCCGCCGAGAGCGCATCATCCGAAGCGTAGCGAATCAACAGTGCCTGTACGGCATGGGGCCACGTAAAATTACGGGCCCCGCCACTGAGAAGCTTACCCTTACGGGCTATCCCGGCCAGGTAAACCTGGGCTTCCCCACGAAGGAAGTAAGGGAGCATCTTCACAGCGGCGCCTTCATGGACGCCAGTCGAGTCAGCGGCGTCCTTCAGCTCCGCAAGGAACCGAAGGACATCAATGGGCTCGCGCCCGTCGAACTCCTCAAAGGAGGGATTGAAGCTTCGGATATTTCCTACATGCTTCGAAACCTTACGGAGCTCCCGCTCCATCCTCTGAGGATCCGAAGACCAAGTGTCCGGCGTGTTGAGCCGGTATGTCCGATAAGACAACACTTGATCAAATGCGGGTTCCCGAGCCTTCAGTGGGGTCAGGCCCGGTACTTCCTCTCCAATACCCGCTCGGGCAGCTACAACATTAGGCGGTGTCGCCAACGGCTGAGTGCCACTATGCGAGGTAACTGGAACTTCTTCCGGATGAGGGGCGTTAACCCCAGCGAACAATGAATCCCCGGCCGGGTCCGGGAGTGCCGGGCCGGTGGACAGTGACCCAGCTAAGGCGGTTACTTGCTGGGCTAAGCGCCGTACACTTTCTTCTACCCCATGAGGGGCCCTGGCCTCTGAGGCCATCGGTGGTTGTACATGATGTTGGTCCGCAAGCGCACGGACCTGGCGCTGAAGTTCGGAGACTTGGGAGCTCAGGCTTGGAATGATCTCCGTCTCAAGACGACGGAGCGAGGCCACAGAGGCTGTAAGGTCACGAACCTTCTTTTCAAGACCTGAACTCAGGGCGTCCCAAACCCTTTGGTGGAAGTGCGTTTCCGCTTCTTCCAGGACATCGGTGCGGAGAGTATCCAATGTTCCGATGTCCAGAAACTCACCCCGGAGATCGCTGACGACCTCCGCACGGGTGGCCTCAATCTTCGCTTCCACGAGGAGCCGTGCTTCATTCAGGAGTAGCTC
>CAZKHC010000292.1:0-1882 GCA_964552135.1 uncultured Algimonas sp.
GGCTGTCTCATAAGTAAAATTTATGAGGCAGCTTTTATTTGTTTTAGATTTTGGTTTAAATTTCGTATTTTAGGATATGAAAAAGCATAAGGAAAAGCGTCATAATCAAGTTGTGTTCAAGGCTTATGATCAAGATCAAATGTGGCTTCTTCCACCATCCTTAGGAGAACTGATTCCGCCAAATCACATAGTAAGATTAGTAAGTTCGGCCATAGAAGGGATGGATATGTCGAAGCTATTAAATGCTTATGAAGGAGGAGGAGCGAGTAATTATCATCCCAAGATGTTGCTCAAAGCATTGATCTATGGTTATATAGAAAAGTTGTATTCTTCTCGTGGGATAGAAAAAGCTTTGAAGGAAAACATCTGTTTTATGTGGTTGTGTGGGATGCAGCAACCAGATCATAATACGATTAATCGTTTCCGCAAGGGACAGTTAAAAAATACAGTTAAGGATGTATTTGCTCAAGTGTTACTATTATTGATCGATCAAGGCTTTGTACGATTAGAAGATTATTTTGTAGATGGAACAAAAATAGAATCGGTTGCGAATCGATATACCTTTGTTTGGGCAAAGAGTGTGGCTCGTTACAAGGCTAATTTATTAGAAAAGATCGCTGTATTAGTGGAGCAAATAGAGCAAACAAATGAAGAGGAGTTAAAAGTAGAAACGCGAGATGAAGCAGGTTTACCTAAAATACAAGACAGTGAATCTTTGGAGCAAACCATCTCTCAAATTAATGACCAGTTAGAAGAAGAATTGGGGAAGAATAAAAAACTGAGCAAACAAGTCAAAAAACTAAAAGACGAACATTTAAAGAAATTAGAGGAATATGAAAACCATGAACGCATACTAGATGGTAGGTCTTCTTATTCCAAAACAGATGAGGATGCAACCTTCATGCGTATGAAAGATGACCACATGAAGAATGGTCAACTCAAACCAGCCTACAATATCCAATTAGGGACATCAGATCAGTTTATCATCAATTATACGATACATCAAAATACAACAGATTGGCCAGTATTTATTCCACATATGGAAGATACCCAAGCTTTATTGCACAGTATTGGTCAGCCTTTACCCAAACGAGGAATAGGAGACGCTGGATATGGATCGGAAGAAAATTATGAATATCTAGAGCAAAAAGGAATGGAGTCCTATTTAAAATATCCGGGGTATTTTCAGGAGCAAAAGAAGTCTTTTCAAAAGAATGGTTTTCATACTAAGAACTTATATTACAATGCAGAACAAGATTATTATGTTTGTCCAATTGGACAGAAAATGACTTACCGATATAGTACAAAAAGAATCAGTAAAACAGGATATGAATCTAGCATAAAAGTCTATCAAGCTCAACGATGTGAAACTTGTCCGCTTAGAGGCAGTTGTCATAATTCATCGAAAAATCGAATGATTCAGGTAAGTCCAAACTTGCAAAAACATCGGAAAATAGCTAAAGAAAATCTTGATTCTTTAAGAGGTATTCGATTGAAGAAGAAAAGAAATTGGGATGTGGAACCTGTCTTTGGCCACATCAAATCTAACAGAGATTTTAAACGTTTTTTGCTTTGTTCACAAAAGAAGGTAAGCACAGAAATGGGACTTTTGGCTATCGCTCACAATATCAAAAAATGGTGGGCTAAAATGCAGCAAACGATAATTGTACCCTTCAAACCAATTAGACCATTACCCCCAGCTCAAAGCCAAAAAATGGCGATTCCAGACTCTAATAATCTTATTTGGTCTTCTTTTTCGTCCACAAAACTCTTACAAGGCATTATAAACTCAGCGAAAGATTTTTTCGCGAATTTGAACACTCAAATCCAATTTTGAAAAAAAATAGAAAAGGCTGTCTCACATTATTATGTAATGAGACAG
>CAZKHC010000293.1:0-1877 GCA_964552135.1 uncultured Algimonas sp.
TCCTTGCCTTCATCGGATAACATGCGGGATGCAAAGACATCGGCGGCATGATCCATCATCTCCGCACCTGATTTTCCTCGCGAGGAAAGGATGAGATGTTTTGTGGCGGCAATCGCGCCGGGACCACATTTCAAGACGCCGCGTTTGATTTCGGCTTCAAGTGCTTCTACGCCCGAAACGTCACTGGCAATTTCATCGACGAGGCCATAGTTCTTTGCCTCACGTCCGGTAAAGCGTGCACCGGTTAACATGATCCGCCGCGCCATCGGCAGTCCGACGCGCGCAACAACGAAAGGCGCGATTTGGGCGGGCGGAATGCCCAGCATGGTTTCGGTCAGAGAGAACTTGGCCGTTTCTGTCGCGAGGATAACATCCCCACAGCACATCATACCGAGTCCGCCTGCGATGGCCGCCCCTTCGACGAGGCAAATGACGACTTGCGGGGCTTCATTAAGCGCGACGAAGACATCGCCAATTCCGCGGTTCATCCTTGCGACCTCCGCATGGGTTACTCCGGGAGCTTGCATTTTGTTGAAGTTTTTCAAATTGCCGCCAGAGCAAAACACTCCATTTTTACCCCGAAGCGTTATGCCGCGCACAGCTCGATCATCCTTTACAGCCTTCAAGACGGCCAGAAGGTCAGATGTCATGACGTCATCTATGGCATTCTTGTTTTCGGGGCTGTTCAGCCATATTGTCAACCAACCGGCGCTTAGCTCTGTATCTATCTTTGATTTGTCTGGCAATTTTTGCATATAGTTATTCATATTCGTTATTTGACCCAATGTCGCAATAGCCATAGCTGAATAGCACTCATTTTATATGGAGAGACCCATGAGAGAAGCCGTACTTGTATCGACCGCACGAACCCCCATTGGCCGCGCTTATCGCGGCGCTTTTAATGCAACGCCGTCTCCGACTCTCGCGGGTCATTGTATCGATCACGCCGTTAAACGCGCTGGCATAGATGGGGCTGAAGTCGCCGATGTTGTGATGGGATGCGCGCTGCAGCAAGGCGTTCAGGTCACAATTGGTCGGAATGCCGTATTGGCATCGGACTTACCTGTCTCCGTCGCGGCGATGAGCGTCGACCGTCAATGTTCATCCGGTATGGTCGCAATTGGAATTGCTGCACGCAAAATCATGTGCGGTGAAGCAGATATCGCGATTGGCGGCGGCGTGGATAGCATTTCGATGGTCCAGACGCCCGAAATGCGCGTTGCGCCCGACCCGGCTGTCGTCGCGAAACATCCCGCAGCTTACATGGCGATGCTGCAAACAGCGGAAATTGTTGCCGATCGCTATAAAGTTTCCCGCGAACGCATGGATGAATATGCGCTTATCAGTCAGCAGCGCACACATGCCGCGCAGGAAGCAGGCGCCTTTGATGACGAAATCGTCCCGATCGCTTCCACGATGATGGTCAAGAATAAGGAGACTGGCGAAATCTCGAAAAAAGACGTGACGCTTGAAAAAGACGAAGGTAATCGTCCCGGCACGAATATTGAGGGCCTAACGGGTCTGAAGCCTGTTCTTGGATTGGATAAAACCATCACGGCCGGTAACGCCTCACAGCTTTCCGACGGCGCGTCTGTCTCTGTGTTGATGGATGCTAAGACTGCCGAAAAACGCGGTTTAAATCCGCTGGGCTATTATCGCGGTATGGCTGTTGCCGGGCTTGAGCCAGATGAAATGGGCATTGGTCCTATCTTCGCTGTACCGAAACTTTTGAAACAACACGGTCTTACAGTTGATGATATTGATTTGTGGGAGCTCAATGAGGCTTTCGCTGTGCAGGTTCTTTATTGCGCGGATAAGCTCGGTATTCCGATGGAGAAATTAAACGTCAATGGCGGCGCGATTTCCGTTGGGCATCC
>CAZKHC010000294.1:0-1860 GCA_964552135.1 uncultured Algimonas sp.
CCTCACCCAACCTCTGTCCCATAAAGCATCACCAATCTCGCCAGTCCCAGCCTCGCAATTTGTTTCCCCGATCTTGCGGCCCGGCTTTCTACACGTTCGAATTCCGATATGCAGTAGATTTTAGCTAACACCCTGACGGGTGTTAGCCATTAAATTAAACATAGGCGATTACTTGCTTAGTTTTTTCGCCTGCTTGACCCATTGATCTCTTACGATACGGCCTGGAATAGAATCTATAACGCCTTCGATCATTTTGACATTGGCGCCTGTCCAATTTGCGATTTGGCGATAATAATATATTCCTTTGCTGTGCAGGTCGCCCTCAAATTTTGGACCTATACCTTTGATGACTTTCAAATCATCTGGATCACCATCCGTCGGTCCGTCTGTGTAAATCACTTTAGGCTTGGATTTGGATTTCGCTTTCTTTTTCGGCTTCTTAGACCCGCCGCCGACTTCAAAGGTAATCATCATATTGACGCGATATTTATCGATCTTGCCATTTTTGATGGTTACAGATTGATTTTGAATATTCGCCGAACGGACGTTGTTCACGGATTTATTCATACGTGTCACTGCCGTTTGGATCGCACCTTCGAATGATTTCGAACTTTCAGACATAATCTGAACTGATTTCATAACCGCCATTTTAATCTCCTAATTGCTTATTTATGATCCCCTTACCCAAAAGGGATTTCAGCCATGCACAGATTTTGTGCGCATACAATAGAGATAGTCAAAATTACTAAAGGCGTTCACGCAGCGTACATTTATCTTTTTCCGCTATGAGATTGACAGAGTCTCACTTCGACGGTTTGCGAGGCAATGTATAGTTGAGAAGCAATATGGGCGCTCACACCCCAACCTCTGTCCCATACAACGTCACCAATCTCGCCAGTCCCAGCTTCACAATCTGCTTACCCGACCCCGCGGCCCAGCTTTCTGTGCGCTCAATCTCTTCCAAAATCTCGCAGCGGCAGCAGAGCGCGATTAATCCCGGAGCGAGGTCTGGACCGAGGATTTCGCGGGCGGTCCTTAATCTCGTTGACGCCGTAATCCGGCGCAACATGGCGCGTTCGGCCGCGCCATTTCTGTCCCCGCCGTCGACGCCGGGATTGGAGAAATCCTGCGAGGCGATACGGCCTTCTCCCGAGCGGTGATAATCGCGCGCGAGGGCATGGCCGGCCTCAATTTCGGCCGAGCTGAGGAAGCGCTTATTCGCCTCTCGGCCGGGACGGCGTGCAAGCCGGTCCAGCGGCGTGACACGCGTGTTGAGATTTGCAGGACGCATAACGCGGTCCGGCGTATAGATGTCGCGCTCCGTTCGGTCCTGATGTTGACGGTCTGCGTGTTCCCCGAGGCAGATGTCCTCCGCGCTCTCCGCGCCCGAGCTCAAGCGGCGGACAAGCGTTGAGGCGAGGACATAACCCCGCACATGAGGTTCAATCATCCCTTGCCCGCGCAACCAGTGAAACCCGGCTTGCTCGATCCAAATCACGGGGCGTTTGCGTTGATCACGTTTTGGAAAGACGGGATGCTCTCGCCCTTGCGGGATATCCGCGATGAGCCCGTCGACCCGGTGAATATCCCGGATCATATGGGTCATGGCGAGTTTTTGCGAGGTATAGCTCATGCAGCCCCCTTGAAGATGTGCAGGCTATCGATGAGGAAGTCTTCGGTCTTGGTGAGCTTACGATTGAAGACGGGGTCCTCACGGCTTTCCTCCACGACCTGAAGCGCATGAACAATGGTTGAGCGATCGCGCGAAAATAGCTCGGCCACGCGCGGCGTGCTCATGGCGAAGACCGTCTGGCAAAGATAGGCCGCGATCTGCCGCGCAAAGACTTCGTGGCGCAGGCC
>CAZKHC010000295.1:0-1846 GCA_964552135.1 uncultured Algimonas sp.
GCTTTGTTGAAGACATGTTTGCGCAGAAAGACTTTCCCAAAGGACCCGACTTTTCGGCGGGTAATGGTTTGAAAGGCAAAAATTTCTGCTAGGACGGGCGCAAGCACGAACCCGATCGATAAGAGATAGAAAAGCGGCGAGCTGGGCAAGGCGGCGAAAATCTCCGCCCAGCCAATTTTCGTCAATTGATAGGCCAGATACGCAAGGATTGCGCCAAAGGCTGCCAGCTTAGTGGCCGACTTCACCATGCCATTTTTGGGCATCGCCTTATGGCTGCCGCGTCCAAAATTTCGGAACGGGGAATTAGATAATTTACGCGCGGCCCTTGAGTCCAACATGACAAGCTATTCCTTCAAAGTGGGGGAACTCTGAAGGTCCTAACTTATCTAATTAAGCGATTTCTGAAATCAACAATTCTTCACAAGCGCGTGAATAATTATTGCGGTTTGTTTGAGTTAGCCCATGCGGCGAAACGAATATTGAGGGTGATTATCGCGCTTCTTGCAGCCTTAGCCAATCGCGTTTCGGCAAGCCATAGAGCTGGTCAAGGAACTCCATTTGCAAGCCGATGGGGCGGCTATGGGGGCTGTTCCACATCATGGCGATACCCGCTTGCCGCTCGGGGTCAAACAAAACCAACGCGCGATAACCTTGTACGCCGCCGCGATGGCCGACGACCTTATGGCCATGATAATCATACACACGCCAGCCGAGGCCGTAATGCGCGCGGCGTAGATCACGGTAGCGGCGATTGAGGAAACGCTGCTCCCCGGTCGTGTTAATAATGGGGGTCTGCATCGCTTCGAGGCGGCTTTCGGGGATTTGGTTTGATGCCGGGAATTGCGCCGTCATCCATTTGGCGAGATCTTTAACGGAGCTATTGACGCCCGCCGCCGCTGGCACGCGGTAATAGGTCGGCTTCACGGAGGAAATTGGCTCGCCAAAGCGCCCATGGGGCCGTGCCCAGCGCTTATTGCGGGTCAGGCCTTCGAGGGTCAGGCTCGCGCTCTCCATACCGAGGGTGTCAAAGACGCGCGATTGAACAACGGTTTTATAGGGCAGCGAGGTCTGGTTCTCGATGATTTCCGACGCCGCATCAAACGCGACATTCTGATAGGTGTGACAGGTCCCGGGAATACAGAGCAGATCAAGGTCCTTAAGCGAAGTGCGCGTTGCCTTGGCGAAATGCCCTGCTTCAATTCGATTGTCATAGGCATTGCGGACAATCCCTGTTTGATGGGAGAGTAAATGCAGAAGATTTACATTGGCACTCTCTTCGCCTGGTAAGTCGAGCGACGGCGCAAGGGATTCTGCGGAAGAAGAAAGGTCAAAATCGCCATCCTCAACAAGTGAGAGAAGCGTATTGGCCGCCACGCCTTTGGACACACTCGCCCAGCGGAACACTGTATCGGCCGTGACCATTTGGCCGCTATCGCGGATTTCTTCGCCGTAACCTTTTGCGAAACGAGTCTCGCCATTTTCGACAATGGCCACCGACAGACCCGTCATTTCAAGCTGGTTCATGAGCAGATTTGCGCGGCGATCAATTTCGGCAACATCAATGACCGTTGTCGCAAGCGTATTGACCTCATCTATTTTCACGCGATCATCTTCCGCGGCGGCAGGCGATGCGCAAAGAAGGGCGTATATGAGGAGGGCACGTTTCACGAAAAATATCTAATCTCTGTTGGGGGGTAGGGGCAATCTACAGGCTCACATTATCTGCATTACAAATGACTTAGTTTGCGAAAATGAAAATGAGTAATCCTGCGCCGAGAGCAAGACGATACAACATGAAAGGGAAAAAACCGATGCGTCCAACCCATTTCATGAACAGGGCAATACA
>CAZKHC010000296.1:0-1840 GCA_964552135.1 uncultured Algimonas sp.
AACTTACCCTAATTGGATGTTTCAGCGATCAATCGATTTTTATCAATCATTAGAAGATACCACTCATGTTGATCATCTGCTCACGCAAGTCGGATTTGACCGCGTATTACAAACCGGTTTGAAAAATCGTTTAGTGAGACGTAATAATCGATTGGAGTTTGGCGCTTAGTTCATATTTATAAGCGCTAATTTGTAGTTCCCCTCTATCTTGGAAAAGAACACCAGTTTCTCATATTCCCCATTCGATTAAGTCTATCAACATAACATATGCGGAATCATATATGTTATGACAGTTATTATTTAATATATATTCAATAATTTATAAATCACACCTTGTGTTTATATTATTGATCGGTTATTCAAAAATATGACATTAGATATCTCAACCTCCCATTCTGCAAAACAAGGCGCTGGTCGTCCGAGAAAATTTGATCGGGATGATGTTGTTTCAAAAGCAATGCGTGTCTTTTGGACTCATGGGTTTAAACAAACCTCGATAGAAGATTTGGTTGAAGGAACAAATGTCGGCGCGCAAAGCCTTTACAATACCTTTGGCAATAAGAGAGACATATTCACGCAAGCACTTAACCTGTATTTATCGACAATTACAAAGGCCACGCTAGAGCAAACGAAAAACACAAAGTCAGCTATCGAGGGAATATGTGCTGTTTTTCCATTACCATCTGAAATCACCAAGTTAGGTCAACCGTTGGGTTGTCTTATGGTGATGACGAGTTTTGAAACTAATAAGAGCCACACTACAGAAATCGAAACGATTATTGATAAGCAACGTGGTCAAGCAATAGCCGCTTTTAAACAGGCCCTTAAACGCGGGCAAAAAGATGGCGAAATCAATCAATCGTTAGATCTTATAGCAACTGCAAAGCTTCTGACAACCTTGTTACAAGGTGCGCAATGCAACATTCGGTACGGGGCAACAGATAAAGACATTAAACAATTACGTAAAAGCATACGGCAAATACTTCGGGCTTAAATCATAGAATATTTCAATTCCATAAGCGGCGTTTTCAAATTTCTCGAAAGCAACATCAAAGGATATTAAATGATCAAATTATATACGGATTCCACACCAAATGGGTGGAAAGCTTCAATCACACTCGAAGAGTTAGAGATTCCCTATGAGGTAAATCATGTTGATATTAGTACAAATAAACAAAAAGAAGAATGGTTCTTAAAAATGAACCCAAATGGCCGTATTCCCGTAATTGTGGACACGGATGCGGATGATTTTGTTGTGTTCGAAACCGGGGCCATAATGATTTATCTTGCTGAAAAAGCCGGTAAATTATTACCAACGGATCCTGCGGGACGCTCCAGAGTTATACAATGGGTGATGTTCCAGATGGGTGGAATAGGACCAATGATGGGGCAAGCCAATGTGTTTCACCGTTATTTCCCAGAAAAATTTCCCGCTGTAATCTCACGTTACCAAAACGAATCCCGCAGACTTTTCGAAGTTCTTGATCGTCAGCTTACGGATAACGAGTATTTGGCCGATGATTATTCTATCGCTGATATTGCCAATTGGTCTTGGGTGCGCATTCATAAATGGTCTGGTGTGGACGTTGAGGGATTACCTAATTTGAACCGATGGATGCAACAGCTTGCTGAGCGTCCCGCATGCCAAAAAGGTATATCTGTGCCTATGAATATAGATTTCTTATTAGATGACAAAGACGCTGCTGATGAACGCATAGCTAAAACACGAAATCATGTTCAAACATGAAGCACCTATGTTGCTTCGTGCGATCAGTATCGCATGAACCACTTTTAATTCACAATTTATAATAGGATACTAAATTATGGCGGATCAAGGCGT
>CAZKHC010000297.1:0-1831 GCA_964552135.1 uncultured Algimonas sp.
AAGCGCCTGCGCAGCCTGGAGGCGCTGTGCAATCTCAGCAAGTTGATGGTTTTGATAAGACCTTATCGCAAGCCAAAGCAGTATTAGATGCGGCTATGGCTGGTCCACTGACGATCCCGACGCCGAAAGACCCTGGCGGCGGATATACGCATGAAAAGCACAAGGCTAATTTCACGTTGATGTATGATGCTGGGCAGCTTTATCAGCTAACGGGCGAGACAAAATATGCAGAATTTGCTGGTCAAGCGATGCTCGATTATGCTGCGGTCTACCCAAGTTGGGGCATACACCCGGCTAAGAAAGAGCAATCTCCGGGCCGCATGTTCTGGCAGAACCTAAATGAAAGCATGTTCCTGCTTCATGTCGCGCCGAGCTATGGGGCGATAAAAGAGACACTCACGTCAGAACAACAAGAGAAAATAGAAACTGATTTGCTACGAAATATGGCAGATTTTCTCTCTGTCGGTGCGCCTGAAACGTTTAACAAGGTCCATAATCACGGGACATGGGCGACGGCGGCTGTCGGGTTGACTGGCTATGCGATTGGCGACGACGAATATGTCGAGAAAGCCTTGCTCGGATTGGACAAATCAGGGGAGGCAGGCTTCCTCAAACAAATGGACGTGCTCTTTTCGCCAGATGGTTATTATAATGAAGGGCCTTATTACCAACGGTTTGCATTAAAGCCCTTTGTGATCTTTGCTCAGGCTGTTGAGAAAAATAATCCGGAACGCAAAATTTTTGAAAAGCGGGACGGTATTCTGAAGAAAGCGACCTACAGTCTTATTCAGCAAAATTATGGCGGTCTATTTTTTCCTATAAATGATGCCATTAAAGAAAAAGGTATTCGCACGAATGAGCTCTTGCACGGTGTTGCTATTGCTTATGATTTGACGGGGGATACGGGCCTTCTCTCTATCGCTGCCGAGCAAGGTACATTCGTTCTGACGCCTGAAAGCCGTAAGCTCTCGCAGGATTTAGCCGCCGGAAAAGCAACCCCTTTCGAATATAAGTCCATGCGGCTTGGTGATGGTCAGCAAGGCACCGATGGCGCGCTTGATATTCTACGGGCCTCTGCGGACCCAAAGGGTCTCGCGGTTGTTGCAAAAAATACCTCACAAGGTCTCGGTCACGGACATTTCGATAAGATGGGAATCCTCGTTTATGACGCGGGTCATGAGATATTGCGGGATTACGGCGCAGCGCGTTTCTTAAATGTCGAAGCTAAATTCGGCGGTCATTATCTTGCTGAAAATAATAAATATGCGAAGCAGACTGTTGCGCATAATGCTTTGGTCGTTGACGGGCAGAGCCATTTCGGCGGGGACGTTAGAATTGGCAACCAACACGCACCGACGCTTGGTGAGTTTACAGGCGAGGGCGCAGTTAAAATCACCTCTGCCGAAATAGACACTGCTTATGACGGCGTAAGGCTCGGACGGACGGTCGCCATTATCGAAGATAGAGCGTTCGACGGTCCTGTGATTATTGACCTTGTTGAGGCGCATACCGATGGTGCGCATAGTTATGATCTACCGTTCCATTATAATGGACATTTGATCGAAACGAATTTTGAGGTTCAAGCAGATCCGCTCTCTCGGACACCACTCGGCACCGAAAATGGATATCAATATCTCTGGAAACTTGCTGAGGCTTCGCCAGTCGATGGCTTGTCTCAAGTGACATGGTTACTGGATAAAAAATTCTATTCTGTTTCATCCGCAGTACCGGCAGGCACAAAAGTTGTCTTCACTCAAGTTGGTGCGAATGATCCAAATTTCAATCTTAAGAATGAGTCGGGTTTTATGTTGCGCACAAAAACAAACGACGG
>CAZKHC010000298.1:0-1831 GCA_964552135.1 uncultured Algimonas sp.
TATTCAATCCTGACTTCACGACCTCAGTCGTAAACCTTGAGACGGACAGTAGTCGTCAAGGCATTGAGCTGACGGCCAGTTGGTCAATTGAGAATTTCGACATTCAAGGTTCGGCCAGTTTCCTCGATTCCGAACAAGACAATATCGAAGAAATTCGCAGGCCTGATTTCCTCGCCAGTGCGACGGCAACTTGGTCGCCAAACGACGCATTGGATTTAACCGTGAATGTCGACCATAACGGCGCACAACTCGATACAGATTTCGCAACATTCCAAAATGTTGAATTAGGTAGCTTTACATTGCTCGGCGCAAATGGGCGCTTCAATGTAACAGAGAATATAGCTCTCACCCTTCGCGGCGCCAACCTTTTGGATGAAGAGTATCAAGAAGTTGTCGGCTTTGCATCTGCCGGTCGCGCTATTTTTGGCGGATTGGAACTTGATTTCTAACGGGCCTTGTCGATTTTCGCATCAACTGTTTCAATGACATTTTCGCCTTTAAAAGCAAAGTAGCGTTTCACCTCATAGCCTTGTTCTCGGAGTTCATGAACAAGGCTATCCTCGCCCAGTAAATGCGCGGTCCCGACAGCCACAAAACCAGTTCCGCTATCCTCTTCCATGAAGCGCGCGAGTTTCGTAGCCCAGGCGCGGTTTCGATCGCGCAGCAGGCTATTAAAAACTTCTGGCGCGCGCGCTTTCATCGGTCGGATTAATTTATCCGTGAGGAAGTCCGTTCCGCCAATAGACCATTGATCCGCAATCTGAGAGGCCTCCGTTCCAAGCGTACCAAATTGCTCCATCGTCTCGGTTAGAATATCGATTTGAATGTAATCCGGTAAATCCGAAGAGGCCCGAATTTGCGTTTCCATACTCTCCAAATAAACGACATTTTTCTTGGCCCGTACAGCGCGCGATTTCAGCGCGACATCCGCCGAAAGTTCTGCGGACAATCCCGCATTCCGAGTGGCCGCGAACGTCAGATATTCTGCCGCGAGCCAGGGCTGCATTCTGTCGAGAGCGCCAATAGTCAATTCCCCATTATTCGCGGCGGCCTCCATCAAGTTAAGTTGGTAATTATCCAGCAATTCCGACAAACGAATACCATCATTTCGAAGACCCAAAGTCGTCGTGAGAACCTCCGCTTCGAGCTTGCCCGCCTCCCCCGTATCCACTTCAAAGAAAATCGTCCCAGCTTCACTGAAAACTTGGCGCATATCATCTCGTTGCCAATCTAATTTCTCAGGCAATAAATGCACCGTGCCGTAAAGATACAGGGTCGAGTCATGGTCCTTTGCCACCCATATGGCCGGGCCATCATTTCGCTCGCGGGCCTTTTGAACGCGCTCTGACACGGAATCATTCGCCGTCCGCGATGATGTGTCAGCCGAACAAGCCGCCATGATAACCGCAGAGATGAAAACTGTAAAAAATTGTTTCATGAGAATTATGTGCGCGGGTTTGGAAAGCGTTTCAACCGCTAGACAAGGGATGAAAGCAGCGCTATGTGCGCGGATTGAAGCATCCGTAGCTCAGCAGGATAGAGCAATTACCCTCCGAAAGGAAAGTTCAAGCTCTTAATTGGTTGAGACGGACAGGAATAGAAGATAGAAGATTCAGTGAGTTAGCCAAGTTCGGCAAGCGCACTTAAAAAATGGAAAAGTTTACTGGGTAACACCATTTTACCTAGGCACCTATAGCTCAGCTGGATAGAGCGCTGCCCTCCGAAGGCAGAGGTCGCACGTTCGAATCGTGCTAGGTGCGCCATTTTTCTTAATTATTTCAATACTTTAACCGAAAAACAATATTTCCAAAAATGTGTTACCCAGTGTTAC
>CAZKHC010000299.1:0-1813 GCA_964552135.1 uncultured Algimonas sp.
AGACACGTTACACACCTATGGCCGGAACAGCGGCTCTCAAACTAGCTGTCTCCAATAAATTCAAACGTGACAATGATCTGAATTATAGTCCGGATAATATTATTTGCTCAAACGGCGCGAAACAAATCATTTTCATGGCTATGATGGCATCTCTTGAGCCAGATGATGAGGTTTTGATCCTTGCTAACCTATTCAGAGACGGATCTAAAAGCGCTCGGAGATATCATTCAAAAACATCCGAGCATTTTGACGCTTTCTGACGAAATTTATGAACATATAATCTTTGACAATCAGACATTCATTTCCTTCGCCAAAGCTTGTCCAGATTTAAAATCTCAGGTTTTGACAGTGAACGGTGTCTCCAAAGCTTACGCGATGACAGGGTGGCGGATCGGATATGCAGCGGGACCAGCTGAACTTATTGCTGGCATGACCAAAGTTCAGTCCCAAGTATCCTCAGCTCCATGCTCAATAGCACAAGCTGCCGCAACCGTTGCGCTAAACGGCCCTCAAGAAGACGTCGAAATTTTCCGGCGGGCTTATGAAGCTCGGCGTGATCTGATCGTCGATTCCGTCGCTGAAATTCCGAGCTTAAAACTTGCACCACCTGGCGGCGCATTTTACGCCTTTATCGATTGCGCGGCTTTTATTGGCAGCTCTTCGCCAGGCGGCAAGACTATCAAAACAGATGTCGATTTTGCCGAAGTTCTTTTGCATGAAGCCCATGTGGCCGTGGTACCCGGCTCCGCCTATGGCATGTCGCCGTATTTTCGCATTTCCACAGCCTCTTCAGAAACCCTACTAGCAAGCGCCATGGAACGCATATCAATATTTTTATCCAAATTTTCAAAACCCTAGAGTGAGAGTTCAATGAAAAAATTAGTATTAACTGGCGCCGCCGGACGTTTGGGTTCTTATCTGCGTGAGCCGCTCAGTAAGTTGGCCGATGAGTTTGTCTCTTCGGATATCGCGCCAGATGTCGGCAAGCTCTATCCCAATGAAAGCTATGTCAAAGCCGACCTCACAAGCCTGAACGATATGATGGCCTTGCTGGAGGGCGCCGATATGGTGGTGCACTTTGGCGCCATTGGCGATGAAGCTCCGTTTGAGACATTACTTGGGCCAAATTTTATCGGCACTTATAATGTCTGGGAGGCTGCCTATCAGAACAAACTTCGCCGCGTTGTCTATGCTAGCTCTATTCACGCTGTTGGTATGTATCCCAAAAACGAATTTATCGGAACGAATGTCCCTCACCGGCCTGACACATTTTACGGTCTCGCCAAATGTTTTGCCGAGGATCTGGGCAGCCTTTACTGGGATAAGCGCGGCCTTGAGAGCGTCCATATGCGCATCTTATCTTGCGCCCAAGTTTCCAACCCAAGAGCCGTCGGCACTTGGCTATCCTATGATGACCTTATTCAATTGGTGGAGAAATCCATCACCACGCCGGTGACTGGTTTCAGTATTGTCTATGGCGTCTCCAACAATGACCGCGCGCCTGTCGATAATTCTAACGCCAGCCATCTAGGCTACCGGCCCAAAGACAATGCCGAGCAATATGCAACAAAGATTTATGCCAGCAACCCGCAGCTTGATCCCCATAATCCGGGCGATTACTGCCACGGCGGACCATTCGCATCAGTCGAACTTGGTAATAGCGGCGTTGTGACAATGAACATTATCGATGATACGAAGAAGACTTAAAGGAAAATGGCATTCCCGCTGAGAAACGATGTCATCTATTATAGACGCTGGTTGTCAGATAACTGATAACGCTTGCTAGGCCTGTGCGGAACTTCTTGTGTGTCTT
>CAZKHC010000300.1:0-224 GCA_964552135.1 uncultured Algimonas sp.
CAGAACTCGCATAACTAGCCGTGTCCGAGCCCGCTCCGCCGTCCAGCGCATCAGCGGCGCTTCCCCCTTCAAGAAAATCATTACCATTTCCGCCAATTAGCGTATCACTTCCATTTCCGCCAAAAAGCATATCGCTGCCATTGCCGCCGTGAATAACATCAGTCCCCAAACCGCCAAAAATCTGATCATCACCAAGGCTTCCGAAAAGATTAAACGTGGACCCA
>CAZKHC010000300.1:324-1811 GCA_964552135.1 uncultured Algimonas sp.
ATTAATGTGTTCGTGCCAAATCCACCAGCTAGAACATCATCACCATCGCCGCCGTGAATGACATCAGTCCCCACACCGCCAAAAATCTGATCATCACCAAGGCTTCCGAAAAGATTAAACGTGGACCCATCATTTCCGACACTGATATTTGTGCCGTCCGTTGTTGTATCAAAAATGAAATCAGCCGCAGAAAGGTCAGAGATGTTCAAACCTTGAAAAATGATATCCTGATTTTGACTATCGTATGTTATGTCAATGCGGGCATCAAAACCGTTTTGTGATAGGAAAAAATCTAATTGATCAAATGAGCTTATACCCCACACAGAGAGGTCAACTTGCTCAACACCATCTTCAAAATCCGTCAGGATATGGGTTTGGCGCGAAAAATTAGCAAAAGCTGAAACAACATATGTATCAACGCCTTGCCCGCCGATTAATGTGTTCGTGCCAAATCCACCAGCTAGAACATCATCACCATCGCCGCCGTCTAAAGTATCATTGCCACCGAGCCCATTCAGCGTATCATTACCACCAAGCCCGTTGATTTCATCGCCTGAATTTGTTCCGTCCAACACGTTGTCAGAAGCATCTCCATTGATAACTGCCATGATAACCGCACCCTTTTTTCAATTGAATTGGCTATACCCTATCAAGATTTTTGCCAAACGCAATTTAAAATTGGCTTCCGATAGTTTCAGAGAGTAAATATCGCTAGCTATTTAATTCGTTCCAATTGTTTTTCTATCTCGAATAAATGGATATTTAGGTGAAGGGATTAGTGCTTTCTAATGTCTGCTTTTTCTAGCAAAGCAGACATCACAAATTTTATAAAATGAATCACTTTTTTTCGCAGGGCTAAATCTAATTTACGTCTTCACGATGTCTCGCGCGCGTCTTTCTTTTCTTGCGCGGATATGCTGGCGAGCCAGTTATAGGGATTGCGGTCCCAATCATCTTGGAGCTGCTGCGTATAAAGATCGATCAACGGTTTGTAATATTCAATTGGCACATTTGGGTCGATGACAGGCGGTTTGGCGGGCGGACGCGGCGCGGGCAGGTCGTCCTTTGTCATCGGCTTGCGGATTTGTAATTCGCTATCGCCGGGCAGGGGTGTGATGTGAGGCAGGGCAATTTTCTGCGTGTCCCATTCAAGGCGCCGAAGCTTGACCTGCTCAGCACGCACGGCAACCGCCAGCTTGAGATTGCGCAGTTCCTCATAAGTGGAGAGGGTTTGCGGTTTTGGGAATGTATAAGTTTTGCGCGGCATTTAAATCTCAATCAGGCAAGGGGAAATGAACGCAGCCCATCTAGGGAACTGCCGAGGAAAGGGGTTTGTCCGATAGTTAGGACCGCCCGCGTAGCGGCAACCGCGATGGCTGCCAGAATAGAATAGTTTTGTTTACGCAACTGACGCTACGCGGCAGCGGTTGTTGATATAACGGCCGGTACAACCCCCGAGTTGGCCCACTTGGAACCACGGGTCGGCT
>CAZKHC010000301.1:0-1802 GCA_964552135.1 uncultured Algimonas sp.
TTTCTATATTTTGTACTTTCGCTTTTGTAGATTTTTATCTCCACAAAAATGAAGAAATATTATCTGAGTCCGGATCCGCGTTTTACTACATCCCCTGAAATCGAAAGTAAAACATAATTTTTACTTCCTGGTTAATATTTTTATTGATTTCCGCTCCGCAGGACGGAATCTTTAATATCGCCTTGTCTGATACAGAGAGATAGAGACCACACTGAGCCTGAGATCGTAGATAGTAAAATCCAGGCTAAATAGAAATTTATTAAAATGGTGAATTCATTGAGTCGTGGATCTATCAACCAATGAGAGCTCAACACTGAGCCTGAGATCGTAGATAGTAAAATCCAGGCTAAATAGAAATTTATTAAAATGGTGAATTCATTGAGTCGTGGATCTATCAACCAATGAGAGCTCAGAATGTAATTCTGTTTGCGACAATAGTACTGCTCTATATTCTTTCGACCAATTAGAATGTAACTTGATTTGTAAGTCGTGGATCTATCAACCAATGAGAGCTCAGAATGTAATTCTGTTTGCGACAATAGTACTGCTCTATATTCTTTCGACCAATTAGAATGTAACTTGATTTGTAAAGTGGGCCACGAGAAGCGTGAAAATTTAGGTAGCCAGAAAGTTCCTTCCTCGTGAACGTCCGTTGCAGATATTCAAGATTTTTGCATAGTTCATTGCTAATTATATATACTTGCTGACAGAGTGGAAATTTGTTTTCAAGAAAGAATTGCATCCAGTACGAGTATTTAATTATACTTTGTGTTTGTTTATCGGCGAGTCTACTTCTCACAGGTAAGAATTGTTCTTGTTGAATGGAAACATCATAACATAAGTAATTTATAAGCAATAAAACCTTACTAACAGCTTAGCCTTAGTATATATATACTTGATGATGATGACGATTAAACCCATATTAAAGTGGCTAGCCCAGACAAATCCAGTAGCTTTTAGGCAGGACTAAATTGTTTCCACTTAGGCATGTTAGGGCTGCTACTTTATGCTGAAGTAATTGTTTTAAGTAAGGTTGGGTATAAAACCTACAGCCCTCTAAATTTAGTAAATTATTTAAGAAAATTACAACGTCAAAGCATTGGCGAAGCTCATAAGTTATGACGACATGCTGTCGACAGCAAACAACATTTAGGCCGATTGTAAAAAATTGTTTGGTTCGCGTCGTTTTACCTCAGAAAAAGTGGGTCGGTCGGTCGGTCGGTAATATATTGACTTTCCAACTTTTTTCAGAAAAAGTGGTTAATAACTAGCCAGATCAAATCATCCTCTCCCAGCAGCTCACCATGCGCGTAAAGCCGTCACCATCTTTTAACGCCGAAACTAGGTTTTTAAGTTCCGTATTACTCCAACAAAAATATCCAAAGCTACTTTAAAGGTTCAAATTACCAATCTACAACACAATAACACAACACTGTTATAAAATATTCGTCTTTTACAGATTTAGATTTGTTAAAATCCATAATTAATATTGTTTTCTATTTCTGACCTGTACTACAGCCTAATATTTTGATGTTTTTTACCTATCGTCTAGCCTGCCTACTTACCGTTGCAAATTTCGGAAGTGAGTATTTTTCAGAACAGAAACACCAGAATAGCACTTTGGCACATGCACAGTTGGAACTCTTAAGGGGTGTATTAAGGTCTAAAAAATTGTGAGTATCGATTATCTATCGATTACACATTGATTGTAATGGATCACGATCGATTACAAAAATTTATTGATTAATTATCGATAAATCATCGATTACTATCGACTTAACCATTAATTTCATTAATTCAAT
>CAZKHC010000302.1:0-1796 GCA_964552135.1 uncultured Algimonas sp.
TAAGGACTTGGATATGAAAGCGCTGAGAACCCCAGACGCCCGTTTTGAAAATCTGCCTGATTATAATTTTGCGCCGTTCTATTGCGAGGTCGGCGGCGGCCTGCGGCTGCATTATGTTGATGCCGGACCCAAAGCCGGGCGAACGATCATTTTGATGCATGGCGAACCGAGTTGGTCTTACCTGTATCGATTTATGATTTCGCAACTTACGGACGCCGGATATCGTGTGTTGGCGCCGGATCTGATTGGCTTTGGCAAATCTGATAAGCCCACTGAATTGAGTGATTATACTTATTCGGCGCATGTCAGCTGGATGCAGGCTTGGCTGAATCACGTCGATGTTCAGGATGCGGTTTTGTTTTGTCAGGATTGGGGCGGGCTCATTGGCTTGCGGTTGGTGGCGGAAAACCCGGATCGTTTTGCTGCAGTTATGGCAGGCAATACAGGGCTTCCGATTGGGACGGGGACGCCATCAGAGGCTTTCACAAAATGGCAGTCATTCTCACAAACTGTGCCGGTTTTTCCGACCGGCAATATTCTGCAAGGCGCGACTGTGCGTGAGCTTTCGGCCGGAGAGGTTGCTGCCTATGACGCGCCTTATCCCGATGAGAGCTATAAAGCAGGCGCCCGCATTTTCCCGGCGCTGGTCCCGACCTCCCCGGAAATGGATGGCGTCGCCGATAATGTGAAAGCCTGGGAGGTTTTGAAATCTTGGGAGAAACCGTTTCTGACAGCCTTTTCAGATGAGGATCCCGTCACGAAAGGCGGCGAAAAAATCTTCCAGAAATTAATTCCCGGCACGAAAGGTCAGCCGCATCAAATTTTAAAAGGCGGCGGTCATTTCTTGCAAGAAGATGTCCATGCGGAGCTGTCCGAAATGTTGCGTGCGCTTTGTCAGCGGTTGGACGGCTAGTCCTCACCAGACAATCATTTCGAACGTAAATCGAACTTTTATTTTCAACCTTTTGTGTTAACCGCTCAGAGGCTTTGTTGTCTTGGCAAAGCCAATTGACGTATTAGGGTTTTCTCATGAAATTCATCAAACTTGGATCTTCGGGCCTTAAGGTCTCGCGGGTTTGCCTTGGAACCATGACATGGGGGCTACAAAATACGCAGGCCGATGCGGATGCGCAGATTGATTACGCGCTTGGGCGCGGCGTAAACTTCATCGATACAGCCGAGATGTATGCCGTGCCGCCATCGCCTAAAACATATGGGAAAACGGAAACGATTATCGGTGACTGGCTCTCTCGGCATAAAACTCGCCGAGATGAGTTTATCCTCTCGAGTAAGATTACGGGTCCGCGTATGTCCTGGGTTCGAAATGGCGGACCTGTGACAGGGCAGGCTGTGATTGAAGCGGTTGAAGCGTCATTGAAACGCCTTCAAACCGACTATATCGATTTGTATCAGATACATTGGCCCAACCGCGGGCATCCACATTTCAACCTTCATCATCCAAATGATCTTGATTTTGGGCGTATTGAAACCGAGCCGCAAATTGAAGGCATGATTGATATTTTGCACGGGCTTGAGAGCTGCGTTAAGGCTGGAAAAATTCGGCATTGCGGTCTTTCTGATGATACGCCGTGGGGCATCTCAACCTATATGCGTTTGGCGAAAGAACATAATCTACCGACGATGGTCAGCATTCAAAATGAGTTTAATTTATTGCACACTAAAGACTGGCCTTACCTCATTGAAACATGCGTACGCGAGGATGTTGCGTTCTTGCCGTGGTCGCCGATGGCGACGGGGATTTTGAGCGGCAAATATGCTGGCGGGGTTATTCCCGA
>CAZKHC010000303.1:0-1788 GCA_964552135.1 uncultured Algimonas sp.
GTGATGATGCCGCTATGCTTTATGCCTGGTGCCGCTATTGCGATGATGTGATTGACGGCCAGGAAATGGGCCATGGCCAGATTGAGGATTATAAATCAGGGCAGGGCGAGCGGCTAGAGATGCTGCGGGAGAAAACCCGCGCGGCCTTGAACGGTGAGCCCACAGATGACCCCGTTTTCGCAGGTCTCGCCCGCGTTGTGAAAACCCACGAAATTGACCATCGCCATCCATTTGACCTCCTCAAAGGGTTTGAAATGGACGCCGAGGAGCGTGTGTATAACTCTGTGGATGATATTCTGGATTATTCTTACCACGTTGCAGGCGTCGTCGGCGTGATGATGGCCAATATCATGGGCGTTAGAGATGATGCGACACTTGACCGGGCATCAGATTTAGGCCTCGCGTTCCAGCTCACCAATATTGCGCGCGACGTGATTGATGATGCCAAAGCAGACCGTGTCTTTGTTCCGCGCGATCTATTGACCGCGGCAGGCGCGCCGATTGACGCCGCTGAACAAATGGACCGCGCCAACTGGCCTGCGCTCCACAAAGCCGCCTGCGCGCAGCTCGATATCGCAGAAGCCTATTACGCCAGCGCGCGTGTCGGCATCAAAGAACTGGACTTCAGATGCGCCTGGGCGATTAGTGCTGCTCTGAAGGTTTACAGAGAGATTGGCGAAACGCTGCGAGGCGGCGGACCGGAGGCTTGGGAGGGCCGCGTCGGCGCAAGCAATGGGCGGAAGGTCGCGCTTGCGATAGGGGCGATGGGACCTGCGATGGGGCGGAAGGGTGTTGAGGTGACGGGTAGAGATGGGTTTTATGAGCGGCCTTAAGGCAAGACCTTTGAACGCTCTCAAGGGCTTTGCAAAAGGGTGCTTGTTTCCGCTCATGCTACTGGTTGTAATAAGTTACGCAGGGTGTTCGGCTTTTATTTCTTATGATTGGGCTGGAGCTATTCCTAAAGAAATTAAAGTTGGCCGCGCTATCGCAACAGATACGCCTTTTCTCGCACCACCTGGCGGAAGTTGTGGGGGCGCTATTTATAAGTTAAGAAAAAATTCGCAAAAAAAGATTTTAAACCAAGGGCTTGAGTTTTTTTCAGACAAAACACGTTCAAGGCGTTGGGACAAAACTCCTGTTTCATGGACTTTGGGTGGTTCAGATAACCGCGTGAATGTATCATTTAGTTGTGTGGTTAAAAGTTCAAAGCATAAAGCAATGTTTTTGAAGAAGATGCGTGATTCTTTACGCGCGGGTGAGGCTTACTATGGCGTGCTAGGAGGTGGTTCCAAGACGCGCGTTTTAGTATTGCCAAAAGAAAGGTTGGTTTTTGTAGGATATTGGGACTGAGAGATTAACAAGTCTCGCTTTAACCCTATTCCATATCCCGAAAGTCGCGGAGAATTTCGGGTTCCGGCTCTTCTGGGGGCAGAACTTCTACGCCCCGGCTTTCTGCAATCCTGCCCGCCTCAGCTGTGAGTCTCAGCCATTCATCAACCTCGTGGATGATTTTTGCGGCATTGGCGCGCGGGACAGGGGTCTCGAATTTCCAAATCGGGATTTTTTGAAAGAGGCCCATTGAGGGCTCTATTTTTAAAAAGAGGTCAGCTTGCGCGCGCTCTAAATCGCGTGATCCGAATCCATTAAAATGATCTAATGGGTAGGTCTTCACCTTGGGATTTGATTGCTCACTGTTCTTGATCGAAAGGAGGTTTTTTCGGCGGTTTAATTCGATTTCAAAATTGAAATTAGGGGTTTTCATCACGCTGAAAAACAACCCTATCATTA
>CAZKHC010000304.1:0-1770 GCA_964552135.1 uncultured Algimonas sp.
GTCCGAATACAGCAAGTTCCCAATTATCGTCGGGGTCAGAGATGGATGCCCTTAGATCGACCTCAGTCCAATCTTCGTTACTAAAGGTTTGGGTATCCTGATTTGTTTCTAAGAAAAATACGCCACTCTGACTTTTAATCGTTGCGCCCAAAGCCCCTAAAAGAGAACCAATTGGTCGTTCATAATTTACATTTAGATAGCCTTGAAACTCCGGGGCGCGTGTTAAATCATTTCCAGAAACGTCAACGGGAGCCAAAGTTAAGGGCGCGCCAATGGGGAAAGGGCCCGTCGTGGATGAAATAGCCGGAATTAAACCTTCAGTAATTTCTGTATCCAAAAACGAAACATTAGCGGAAACAGTCAGCCCTTCAGTTAGCAAAACCGAACCTTCAACTTCAAGCCCAGATATATCGGCAGCCCCGACATTTTGAATATCTACTCCCCCTGTTGGAACCGGAAGCCGGATTTGAAGATTAGAATAATCATAAGTAAAGGCCGAGGCATTTAAGCGCGCACGACCATCGGCAAAATCGGTCTTTATTCCAACTTCGAACGCATCAACATCCTCAGAGTCGAAGGCAGGTGTCAGGCCAAAAGAATTAAAGCCGCCACTTTTAAAGCCTTGACTGTAACTCCCATAGAACAGGACATTATCATTGGCTTGATAATCTATGACAACACGCGGAGAAAAATCATCAAAGGAAGCATCATCAGTAAACTCTGGCGGATCGGCAAAAGCAAAACCTGCAGGCAGAGTGGCCCCGCCAAAGAAGAATGGCGGCAATGTCCCGCCAGTGATAGTTGTTACAACTTGATCATTGGTAAAATCTTTATCTTCGGAGCTGTAACGCCCGCCTAAAGTTACAGAAAGTTGCTCGCTTAGATCATATGTAATATCAGCAAATAAGGCATAGGCTTCCGTGTCTTGAGACGCGTCAAAAACAGCCTCAGTCCCTAAACCGAACAATCCACGAAAATTACGAATTTCAAAAAGCAAGTCAGACGTTTCATTGAAATAAAACCCGCCGACAATCCAAGATAAAGGCCCATCGCTCGTAGACGCTAAACGCAACTCTTGAGAGAATTGTTCGGACTCAATGTCACCATTGTTGTTGAAAAGTTGTAACGGGCCACTATCTGAGTCCTGCGTACCAGTCAGGTCCCAACTCCGATAAGCGGATATTGTACTTAAATTTGCCCAGCCGAGATCTACTTCGCCGGATAAAGTTAAAGCATAGCTTTCCGAGTCAGCTAGGTTCTCATCATTAAAGTTGAAATCATCATCCTCCAACACCGCGTCTAAATCAGCACGAGGTACAAATGGCGATCCAATCCCATTGGTTTCGCCCACGGATGTAACCGGAATAAGAGCCGGATTGGCCGAACGATCTTGATATTCCCCTATCAGGTCAAATGTCACAGTATCTGTTGGTTCAAATCGCAGAGAAGCTCTCGCTGATAGATCTTCAGACCCACCGGCATCAGAACCATCAAAAGCATTCTCTCCAAATCCATTCTTATCACTATAACCTACCGCAAGCCGTCCTGATAATGTGTCAGTAAAGCCTCCAGAAACGACGCCACTAACATTATAATCACCGAAGCTTGTCGCTCCGATCTTAAATTCGCCTTCGAAATCTTGAGTCGGGCGTTTCGTTGTTACCAATACAGCACCCGCCGTGGAATTTCGCCCATACAGCGTCCCTTGCGGACCACGCAAAACCTGAATAGAGTCTACATCTAACAAATCCGCCGTCGAGAAACTTAGCC
>CAZKHC010000305.1:0-1765 GCA_964552135.1 uncultured Algimonas sp.
CAATGGCACGGCGATGCAGAGCAGAAAGAGAAAATTCAGCACGGCATTGGACGGAACACCAGCGGCGACAGATCCTACACTATCCACGATGAACCATATCGCGGCCGCAATAAGCCCGCCGCGTTTTGCGGTGGTCTGAGCCTCTCGATGGGGCGCGGTCAGAAGCGGCGCAACAACGAAAACATAGAGCGCGCCAAACCCAGCCCCAAGCCCAGACCAAATCGCCCCAAACCATTGTGCATCCCGCGAAAAACTTTCCACCCGTGTCGGACCCGTCCAATCAAAATGGTTCGCTATAAAGCGAGCAATGCCATCAAATCCTGAAAATGCGACCGTCACAAAAACGGTAGAAAAAATGATAAAGCCCCAACCGATAAGGCGTAAAAGCAAAGCGGCGCGTTGTGGTGTCATGTCAGTCTCCTTTTGAAGGTACGAATTAACGACGCAAGATAGGAGAAACAATTACCTGATAGGTAAGTGCAATTGTCCGGCTCTTTTTCTATAAAGACGCATGAGCACACCTTTTGGAATTTTGATGCGGCACTGGCGGGATATTCGCCGTTTCAGTCAACTCGCGCTATCCGTGGAGACAGGAATCTCCAGCCGCCACATCAGTTTTCTTGAAACAGGCCGCGCTCGGCCCAGCCGAAGCAGCGTCCTGACGCTCGCCCGTGTTCTCGATATGCCAAAACTCGCCGTAAATAAAGCCTTGCTCGCGGCAGGTTTTGCACCCGAATATCCCGTACTGGATTTATCAGACGCAGAACTCACGCCCATGATGGACGCGATTCAGACCATATTGGAAAATCATGCGCCTATGCCAGCCATCATCATTGATGGCGGATGGCAAATTCTCGGAGGCAATGCTCCGGCCATGCATATGATGCAATTCCTGCCATTCAATGGCTCGCTCTGCACCGTGGAGGCTTTACTCAATGATGATCCGGATGATCCCATTTTTCTGAATTGGGACACCATCGCGACATGGACTTTATTTCGATTGCAAACGGAATCAGCCCGTGAAGGCAAGAATGACAAACTCGCCCTGCTCCATAAACGGCTTGCTGGGGATAAGAGATTGCAAAGCAAAACCCTGACGTCTTTTTCAAATTACGGTCCCTTTTTGACGCTGCAAGTTCGGGCCCTCGGCCAAACCCTGACCCTGTTTACAATGATGGCTGAGTTCACCACCGCCCAAGATATCGCCATGAGCGAGCGGCGGGTCGAACTCTTCTTTCCGGCAGATGAGGCAACGCGAGCATTTTTTCAAAATCTTTAAATGGAGATTTAGCGATAGAGCTGTGTTAGAGGCTGTTGCATGTTATCTAAGTCCCAAATCCGCTATCTTGAAATTGTCACGCCAGATGTGGACGGCACGATTGCGATGTTTGAAACATCGGGGCCTCTGACATTTTCTGAGCCGATTGCGGAGTTAGGGAATGCGCGAATAGCAGACCTCCCCGATGGTAGCCAAATGGGCATTCGCGCACCCATGCATGAGGCGGAACAGACCGTGACGCGGACCTATTTTTTAACCGATGACATAGACGCCGCAACCAAAGCCGCCGTCAAAGCGGGCGCAGAACTCGCCCATCCGCCTCTAGAAATCCCCGGACGCGGAAAATTTTCGATTTTCTTTCACGGCGGGAACCAATTTGGGTATTGGCAGGACTAACAGAGACGACGTCTCTCATCGCTGCGCCTGTGTTTTTGCAACACGCTGGGAGCAAAAGCGAATATGAGCTCAGTGTCTTAAAACGCCCAA
>CAZKHC010000306.1:0-1757 GCA_964552135.1 uncultured Algimonas sp.
GAAGGCGCGACGGCGACCGACCTTGTGTTGCGCGTTGTAGAAATGCTCCGCGAAAAAGGCGTTGTCGGAAAATTCGTCGAATTCTTCGGACCCGGCCTTGATCATCTTTCTCTCGAAGATCAAGCAACCCTCGCAAACATGGCGCCAGAATATGGCGCGACCTGCGGTTTCTTCCCCGTCGATGATGATACGCTGCGTTACCTCACAGCGACAGGCCGCGATAAGGCGCGTGTTGAGCTCGTCGAAGCTTACGCCAAAGCACAAGGTTTTTGGCGCGACAACACAACGCCAGAATATACGAGCACAATTAACCTCGATATGACGAGCGTACGTCCGGCAATTTCAGGCCCGAAACGACCGCAAGATCGTTTCGATCTCAAGGGCGCAAATGTTCAATTTGCGAAAATCCTGCGCGACGAATTTGGCAAGACGCCAACAGGGGACTCGGCCGTCAAAGTCAAAGGCGCAAATTACGATCTTGACCACGGCGATGTCGTGATTGCCGCGATTACATCTTGTACGAACACATCCAACCCATCGGTGATGATGGCAGCGGGTCTTGTGGCGAAGAAAGCCCGCGAGAAGGGCCTTAAGGTCAAGCCTTGGGTAAAAACCTCCACGGCGCCGGGTTCGCAAGTTGTTGGTGAATATCTCTCCAAATCAGGCCTGCAAAAAGACCTCGACGCGCTGGGTTTTGATGTTGTCGGCTATGGCTGCACAACCTGTATCGGGAACTCCGGTCCGCTTGCCGAGCCGCTCTCTGCCGCGATTGCAGAAGGCGATCTGGTCTCCTGTTCTGTCCTCTCGGGTAACCGGAACTTTGAAGGCCGGATTGGCCCGGATATTAAAGCTAACTTCCTCGCTTCGCCGCCGCTTGTTGTGGCCTATGCGCTAGCTGGCTCTATGCATCATGATTTTGATGCTGACCCGCTCGGCGTTGACCATCTTGGCAATGATGTTTTCCTCAAAGATATCTGGCCAACTTCTGCCGAAATCGCAGACGTCGTGCGCAAAATCATTACGCGTAAAATGTTCACGGAACGCTATGCCGACGTTTATAAAGGCGATGCGCAATGGCGGAATATCAAAGTCACTGGCGGTAAAACCTATGACTGGAAACCTAAGTCAACATATGTGCGTAACCCGCCCTATTTTGACGGCATGAGCGCAACGCCGGATCCCGTCGAAGACGTCAAGGATGCCAATATCCTCGCGCTGCTTGGCGATTCCATCACAACCGATCATATCTCTCCTGCGGGCGCGATTAAACATGACGGTCCTGCTGGCGATTACCTCAATGACAATGGCGTCCCGAAGCCGGAGTTTAACTCCTTCGGCTCTCGCCGCGGCAATCACGAAGTCATGATGCGCGGCACCTTTGCCAATATCCGTATCAAAAACTTGATGGCGCCGGGCACTACGGGCGGCGTGACGAAATATGTGCCGTCAGGCGATATCATGTCTATCTTTGACGCCGCGCAGAAATATGCGGATGCCAAGAAAGATCTCGTGATTTTTGCGGGCGGTCTCTACGGAAATGGGTCTTCTCGTGACTGGGCGGCCAAAGGCACAATCTTGCTTGGCGTGAAAGCTGTTATCGCAGCTAGCTTTGAGCGTATTCACCGCTCAAACCTTATCGGTATGGGCGTCTTGCCGCTGGAATTCCAAGAGGGCGATAGCTGGGAGAAGCTTGGCCTGACGGGCGACGAGACAGTCAGCATTTCCGGTATCGCAGACCTCAAGCCGCGCGGAACGCT
>CAZKHC010000307.1:0-1742 GCA_964552135.1 uncultured Algimonas sp.
CAGCAATTTTAGATATGGACTCATTTAGCGAAAAATGAAATTAGTTAAAGTTTAAACTTCGGAACAATTAAAGACATTTACTAAAATTTCAGAAAAAATAGGGCTTTATAGCCACGAAATTATCCAAAATTTCATTCTATGTACTACTTTGACAGGCTAAAAAACACTATCAAACCTGCTTTAGCCAATTGATTTCAGTTCATTTCTTACGGGATTAAACAACCTATTCCCATCAATCGCTGCTTTGTCGAATGGCTAAATATTCTATATTAAAGCCGTAAATGATAGCATTATAAATCATTTCCATAGAATCAAAAGGCATTGTTTTAAAAAAGGACCGAACATCATCCCATAAATACTTTTTCCATTCTGATTTCTTTAAAGCTTTTTGAAATAAATCATTAGTCAGTTGCTGAATTTGGTCAATTAAGAATGCCAGCATCATGAGCAAAGCAAAATTGGTACATAAGTGTTTTTCTCCATGACCAAAATTATGTTTAAAATGGTAGCCCTGATTTTTGAGGGTATTGAAAGTTTCATTTTCAATCTTCCATCGACCTCGACCTGCGCGAACTACTTTATCTACATTTTTATCTGTTACTTTTATGTCCGTTATCCATTGAAATCTCTTGAGTACTTTACCTGTTTTGATAGAACGTTCTTCATAATGGACAAAATTCACCTTGAGGTCTTTATGCGTTTCATTCAAATATAGCCCATTGACATAATGATATTCTTTGATGATTTTTGCCCCCTTTACTTTCATTTTATGAATCTGCGGTTTAGCTGCAATTGGCTTTTCTATACGATGTCTTTTGAATAATTTATGGGCTTGGGCTGCTTGTTTTTGGCTTTCTGCCCTTTTGGCCTCTGTCATTTTTAGTAAGGCCTCGTATTGTTCAATCACACTTCCTGCTCCACTTCCTGGTTTAACACGAATAATAAATTTGTCCCCTTCCGTTTGAATTTCACGGATATGAGGTCCATTGGCATACAAGGCATCTTCCACTCGGATAAATTTTTCTGCTAAATGTCGAGTCCTCACTTTCTTCAGTAACCTTTTCGAGGCATTTAGTTCACAATCATTCTTGGTTACCCCATCCTGTTGGATAATAGGTTCTTCACATAAAGGAAGTACCACTTTCTTTTCTGGATGCGCTATAACGGCTGAAAGCATCGAATGGGAATAAGTGATACTACCATCTTGATGATGAGTTGTCGAACAATTAACGCATTTTATTTTATCACTGCTAAAGTGATGTACCCCGTCTATCAATAAAAGTTTATAGCCTTTGAAATATTCAAATTCTTTGAACAAGCCCTTTTCTTTTACCTGTTGCAGTACTCCTCGCTTAACTCGCTCTATCTGGACAGGAGCCACCTCATCTAATAATTTTCTCACTTCTCCATCTGGGGGTGGGTTATTAATTTTAAAAATCCTTTTTAAATTACCCGCTCTTTCTGTAATTCGCTTGTTAAATTCCAGCATCGAACTATCCTTTAGGGAGAAGATGGCTAAGCCACTTTGTACCGCATCTCCTATGCTATACTGCTTATTGTCTGCTCGATTATCCTTAAATTTGTCAAATCGACTTTTTGTATATTGGAATAAGGCATCTATTTCTAGTTTTTTCATGCCGCCAATTTACGATTTTAACCTTTTTTTTCCTAAATCTAAAATTGCTGACTTTTCTTATAGAATATTAATTACTCAGATGTATTTTTCTTTTTAATTAAAATAC
>CAZKHC010000308.1:0-1736 GCA_964552135.1 uncultured Algimonas sp.
CAAAAATAAATTTCGAAATATAATATTCTGTAGAAATTTCTTCCATCAAAAATTTCTTTTCTTAACCCTTAAAGTGCCGGATGTGGAGTATACTCCACATGAAAACACGTCAGGGGCGTATTTAGAGGTAGTCAAACTAGTCAGTGACTATGTAAAAAATATTAATTTTATATTTTTCTTCGTGTGTTTTTTCCTCTCGCGTGAGAATTGTTTTTGCGCAACCACACCTCCCGTCTTTTTTCGCTTGTTTACGTGCTACCGTTTTTAGCCGTCAGCTTCTTGTTTGGAAAATCGTTTAGCTTTAAACACTTTCATTTTCGGGTATTTATTAAAATTCGTTTATTTATCTAGCCGGACTTTCTATTCCATATTTTGCCTGAAAAAATAGAACTCATTCGGGGGAGAGGCTTGACAAACTAATTTTGAATAATGAATTAGTCAAACTTATTTTGACTAGTCCAGCCTGTTTCTGCTTTTTCTTCTCCAATTCACAGTTTTGGGGGAACATTGAAAATAGTCGCTTTGGATCAAGTCTGGACTAGTCACTGAGCCAAAGTGACTAGTCCAGCCTCTGTTTCTGCATTTTGTCAAGGCTTTGATTTTGCCCAAAATTGAAAATGGAGTTTTTTGGATCAAGTCTGGACTAGTCAAAACTAGTCAAAATGCCAGTGCATAGTGGATAATATAGCTGATAATATTTGAAAAGCAAAGTCGACATGTTTCCATGTTTGGATTCTTCCAATTTGAAATCGAAAGTTGTTGTTTGTCGTTGTTGATGTTTGTTGTTGCAACGACTATGTCTATGGTTTTGTTTTGGGGAGGTTTTACAGTTTGTTAAAAGAATTTAATTAGCAATTTTGATGTAGTTTGTTGTGCTTTTCAACTCTACAAGGAAAAGAAAAAAGCAAAACTCACAGTCAAGGAGGAGAATTCTCCTTTAAAAGAAGAAATTTTTTTGTGTTGTATTGGTAGCTACATGCAAATAATTTTTTAACATGCTAGCTAGCTTATATAGTAAGGCTATTTAAACTTTTGATATTATGTAGATGTTGTTGGCCTAGCTTGATTGAAACTGTTATTTTTGATATTTTGCGCTTCTCTGTAGCTAATTATATAAAACTTGATAAATCATGCTCTGTATTTTTATTATCCACAGCAGTATTTATATCTTTGGTATCATGGATTTAAACCTATTTGTGTATATACCATAAACTTTTTTATTTTCTTGTTTATTTGTTTATACGTACTGTATATGGGTCCCAAGGTGTACCTTGGATATCCATGCTAGGTTTTATTAACTTTTTGTTAAGATCATGGGAAAATTTGTGGGATCCCCCTAGTCGTCCACGGTGTAGTATATTATGTTATAGTACAAAGCCTAAAATAGGGTTGCTTTCTTTGTTTATATACACTTTTCGTGAAATCTAGAGAACCTGTGTCTAGAAAAGGAGACAGGTGTTTTCCCGCCAAATCATATTATTGGTTTAACTTCAGTGATTTAGTATAATATATTTTTATATTTGCTTTTGAACTTTAATTTTAGAAAAACATAAAATTAATTCCAGTCAAAGACATACAGAATAGCAAGTTATACCTTTTTTCTGCCAGGCTCACTGAGCAGTATCAATAAAAAAAGGTAAACAATAATATGATGTTATTGGTGTGAAATTTGAAGGGTTGTAATAAGATCTATCATCTTAACTTGCCTCCAAATTAGGGTACATACAGTATAATCA
>CAZKHC010000309.1:0-1735 GCA_964552135.1 uncultured Algimonas sp.
TGCTTTTGGCCATCGGTTGCTGCACGTCTCTGCGATCTTCGTAGTGTACCGGCTTCCGTACCACTGATCTGCGCTTGGTCTTGCTGCTTTTGGCCATCGGTTGTTGCACGTCTCTGCGATCTTCGTAGTGTACCGGCTTCCGTACCACTGATCTGCAGACCCTAGTCCGCCGTGCAAACTTCCTGTAAGGGGCCAGCTTGGATTTTTTGGTGAAAACTTATCCCCAGTTAGTAACCATCCTTGGGACGTCTCGTAAGGATTATATGCACCCGTGTTAAGCTTGCGCCGACACGGGAGGCTGCTGAAAGTCGCATCTCACCCGGAGAGAGTTACCGGGGACCAGGAGTTCAAACTCTGAGGGGTCACCAGATAGTATCTGGTACCAGTAGACCCCGCGTCCGCGGACGTTCAACCGTCAAGAATATCAATCTCATCAAATCATCTCATCTCATCTCATCTGTCCGGGTGTCGAGTTCACTCCGCCTGTTGACTTCATCCGAACGTCGAGGTATCCTCCGTTCCTCTCACTCTCAACTTCATCTCAGCCGAGTCTGCCGCTCCGTCACCCACTTCCGCTGTCTCTCGCCTTTGGTAACCAGCTCAGGTTTACATTGGCATTATGTCGGACACTGACGTCGAGTCGGATGTGACCAGTGGCTTCAAGATCCCGCGTTTCCACGGGAAGCGCGATGAAGATTACGGGCTTTGGCGCCTCCGCCTCCGTGCCGCCTGTCGTGTTAAAGGCATTTGGAGTGTTGTCGACCCTACCGCATCATCCTCCATCACCACGGATACGACCCTGGACGTTGCCCCGGATGCACTTGCCAGTGTCCGTCGCATTGCAAAACGCGAGAAGGCCTCTGGTATCATCATCTCTGCACTCGGTGACGCTCCGCTTCGTGTTGTTCTGGACGTCGACGATGACCCCGCCCGCATGCTCGCCCTGCTAGATGCGCGGTATGCCTCGAATCGTACTGTCTCCAGGATCGCGGTTCAGACTCAACTCTTCCGCATGTCGTACACCGAGCAGAACATGTCCACCTATGTCGACCAGTATGCCTCTCTCTTCGCACAACTGGAACGCATGGGCAAGGATGCCGCCATACCGGAAACGCACAAGGCCCCCATGCTGTTGGCCTCGCTCGATCCGCAATGCTCGTTAGAGGCCACTGCCGCCGCACTTCGCACCAAGGACATCTCGGAACTCACCTGGGACTATGTGGCAACCACCCTCATCGACGAGTACAATGCCAAGCAAGTGTCTATTCCACCCTCCGAGTCGGGTTCTCGCAATCGAAACCGTCGCAGGAACAGGCGCAAGTCGGGATCCGCAAGTGGTCATGGGGACGGTTCCAACAATAATCACGAATACACCCACGCAGACGATTCATCTGACGTCGAAATCACTGCTCGTGCCTTGGCCGTGGCCCTCAAGTCCATCAAATCGGAACGCCCGAACAAGAATTCGAGCCATCACTGCACGTTTTGTGATCGCTCCGGGCATACCGAGGACCGATGTTTCATGAACCCCGACAACCCCAACAACAAACTTACGCCTAAAATGTTGGAGTTGATGACTAGCGGGTCTAAGAAGTCGGCTCCCACCTCCGCCAAGGGCAAGTCGGGCAAGGTCGAGTTCGCCGGTGCAAGCGTGGAGAAGACGACAATTGTCCCTCCGAACGACCTCCGCTCATACGCCGACAGCGGTGCCACCGTGCATTGTTTCCACTCTGAG
>CAZKHC010000310.1:0-1731 GCA_964552135.1 uncultured Algimonas sp.
GAAATGCAAGCGGTCGAGATTGCACTAGTTTTGGATAATACAGACTCCATGCTTGGAGATGGTAAGATGACAGCGTTGAAAGCAGGTGCGGTCAATTTAGTGAAAGCCATTGAAGAAAGCGGAAGCGGCAGTGAAATCGCTTTAGTACCGTTTTCACGATATGTTAGATTGGATGAGTCCCTATGGGATGCGCCTTGGCTCGAAAAGCCAGAGGAATTTGATACCACGGTGACATGGCAACAAGCAACGCATACGGGCGGAACATGCCATAGAGAAATGCGTACACGCACGCGAGATGGGTTTGAAGAAGAATATGAAACAGAGGTTTGTGAGAACCAGACAACGACCTATGAAGAGATGAGTGAGGTCCGAGAATCTCGTTTTGATGGATGTATCGGTACCCGTTTACCCCCATTCAGTGAGCTTGATGATAGTTACAGTACAAAAATACCTGGATTGTTGAAATTCATTCCGCGTCAACACTTCGGAACAAATCGAAATTTAACCTCATTTTGCCCACGCGCAATTCAGGGCCTTTCGACTGATTATGACGCTTTAGAATTCGAAATAAATGAACTTTATGCAACGGATGTTACCTATCTCCCATCAGGTTTGATTTGGGGACAACGCGTGCTTTCACCTGGCGTTCCTTTCGATAATGTGGTTTCGGAAATGCCGAAACGTAAAATCATAGTGTTGATGACGGATGGAAAGAACACATCTAAAATAAGTACGTCTCAGGCCGCTCAAGACTATTATTTTGCACCGCCCTATCTTGAGTATGTGACGGAGAATGATGGTTATTCTCCGGAAGCCAATCAGGTCACGGCCCGGTTATGTGAAACCATTAAAGCAGAAAATATAGAGATAATCACGATTGCATTCCAAGTGAATGATATTGAAACGAAAAATTTACTGCAAAACTGTGCGAGTGAACCATCCAGAGCCTATACGGCCGAAAACAATCAAGCCCTTATTGATACATTTGAATCAATTTCCGGAAGTTTAAATGAGAGCGTTCGCCTCATACGATAATCATCTTCGCGAAACCTTGCGCTTGAAACATTATTCGCTTTAGAGCGAGTTTATGTTCGATTATCTTGTTTATGATGTTTTCACGAATGCGCCCTTTGGCGGGAACCAATTGGCTGTTTTCCCAGATGCGCGGGGCATTCCTGAAAATCTACTGCAAAGCATCACACAGGAGTTTAATTTCTCCGAAGTGACATTTATCTATCCGCCCGAAAGTCCAGACCATACAGCGCGGGTGCGGATTTTCACGCCGACCATGGAAGTTGACTTTGCGGGTCACCCAACAATCGGAACCCTAATTGCTCTGTCGGATTTGGGCTATGCCTCGCCGATGATTTTAGAGCTGGGGATTGGGCCTTTACAGTGCGACGTCAAAGATGGGCGCGCCTGTTTTACGGCTACGCAAAGCTTAGAGACATTCGCGGAGCCCGACCCCGCCTTTATGGCAGAGGTCTTGGGCCTGAAGGCGGCGCAAATTTGCACAACAACGCATATGCCAATACAGGCCAGCCTTGGCCTGCCATTCGCTTTCGTGGAGTTAGACAACATCCGCGCGCTTTCGGCCTGTCTGCCAAATATGGACAGCTTTCGCCGCGGTGAAAAACTTTATCCGGTAAGCCTCGATTTTGCGGTTTTCGCTTATGTGAGAGACGGCGCGCAGATAAGCTCGCGCATGTTTGCTCCGCTTGATAATATCCC
>CAZKHC010000311.1:0-1728 GCA_964552135.1 uncultured Algimonas sp.
GTGTTAGTTGAGAATGCTACAGTAAGTGCTAAGTGTTAGTTGAGAATGCTAAGTGCTAAGTGTTAGTTGAGAATGCTAAGTGTTAGTTGCGAGCGCTAAGTGCTAAATGTTAGTAGCGAGCATTAAGTGCTGCGTGCTCCCAATTAGTGCTCCCAACTAGCTTGATTCAGACATCTTCGAATACAGCTTTGAACGTTTTGGGTTGCCAGATCGGCGTCCCCTTGGGTGCACAGCTTACCCACTCTTGAGGGGTAATGCTGGGCAGCAGTTCTGCACTGTACATAAAGGTGCATGTACTGTACAGGACATAGTGGTAGGTTTCATTGCTTGTTTTGGTAGGTACAGCACAGCAGCCTTTGCATTTGTCGTAGCTCCGCCTTGTTACCTTTGCTGACGAAGTGTGACGAGGCATGAGTCCTGTTGGAGGACTTCCCTCATGTTTTTTTTCGCTGTTGTGGGGAGCTGAGTAGCAGAGATTTGTCTGAAATTCAAATGTCGGGGGTATCGGCTAACTCTTCGCATCGGACAGCGATCCTTTGTTATCTTGAGTTGATAAAAGTTCATTGCAAGTGTGAATAGATCAAGAAGTCAATAAATATTGTACACGCAAGAACTGTTGCAACACGACGCGAAGTCTCTACGAACTGTCAAGTTACTCTCCCACTTACAGGGCCAATTGGTAATTAGGGGGTAATTAGAAGGGGATGAGTTCGAAGCTTGGCGCTACCGGCCACTCCTCTTTTAATTTTGGTAGAGTAGGTAGCTGGTTGCATATCGGGCACACGGTACTCCGTGGTGGCTCGGCAACTGATAAAAGAACGTTACGTTTCAACAAAAAAACAGTTTATCGCAATGTTCAAAATATCGGGGGTTCAGCTCATGAAGACGAAAGTGCGATTCCAGCCCAAAAACGTATACTGTATGTGGCGGCCTTTCGCAGACAATCAGTTCAGCTTATCGCAAGGGCTCAGGTTATCCTGCGTTTCGCCCGTGTCCACTGGTGTTTTTGGCGGGAGATGGACTCCGGGTCAGGCCGAATGGAGTGATAAAAATGTCACTTTTCGGCATCTGTTACCACTATCTCAGACAGAATACTGTCCGGTACTGTAAGTTTTACCTGGGTGAGACAGGACAACGAAGAAACGAAGAGAATTCCTGTACCGTAAACTCTCTATTTTTGGGCACCTCGGGCATTTGTTTGGAAATTGCGGTCACATATGGGGTCTGCAAGGGGTCAATTCTTGGTAAGAAAATTTTCTCTTGTAGTGTAGCGGCGGAGAATGTACCCTATCGCTTGTTTGAAGCCATACTCCTGTGCTTATCACACCACATACTGTACAGTATGGCTACTCTAAACAGGGGAAGGCAAGGTAGTGATCTATGGGCATTGACGGCACTGGCAAAATTTTTTTTTATGACTCCATAATTGGGAACGGGGCTACAGTAATACTGTAACTCCCACTGACTTCAGTGGTGGCACTGTCTTTCCGTAATGAGTCCCTCCTTGGATCTGGCGCTATATGTGGAATTTGAAATTATGAGAATTTTTTCGGAGGCAACAGAAAACCTTTATTTTCTAAAAGACTTTTTTTTTATAAAGGGGTATTCAAAGATGTCTGAATCTAGTTGGGAGCACTAAGTGCGAAGTGTTAGTTGAGAATGCTAAGTGCTAAGTGTTAGTTGAGAATGCTACAGTAAGTGCTAAGTGTTAGTTGAGAATGCTAAGTG
>CAZKHC010000312.1:0-1724 GCA_964552135.1 uncultured Algimonas sp.
AGTGTAAATCTTGCCTGTCGGGAAAGACAAATCTCTGCACCGCCATTCGCGCAACCCAAGGCAAAGGCGTCATGCCGGACGGGACCTCGCGTTTTTCCTATAAGGGCGAAACTATCTATCATTATATGGGCTGCTCGACCTTCGCTAATCATACGGTCTTGCCAGAGATTGCCGTCGCCAGAATCCGAGAAGACGCGCCATTTGATAAAAGCTGCTATATTGGCTGCGGTGTCACAACCGGCGTGGGCGCGGTGACGAAAACCGCAAAGGTCGAGCCCGGCGCGAATGTCATCGTCTTTGGCCTCGGCGGGATTGGCCTGAATGTCCTCCAAGCTGCGCGCATGGTCGGGGCGGATAAGATTATTGGCGTCGATATTAACCCGTCTAAAAAAGAGTGGGGAGAGCGGTTCGGCATGACTCATTTCGTCAACCCAAAAGATGTCAAAGGCGATCTTGTTTCGCATTTAGTTGAGCTCACAGAGGGCGGGGCGGATTATACATTTGACTGCACGGGAAATACGGACGTCATGCGCGACGCGCTCGAAGCCTGCCACCGCGGCTGGGGCGTCTCCGTCGTGATCGGCGTTGCCGAAGCGGGCAAGGAAATTTCGACTCGTCCATTCCAGCTCGTCACAGGCCGCGTCTGGAAAGGCACCGCCTTTGGCGGCGCAAAGGGCCGCACCGATGTGCCCAAAATCGTCGATTGGTATATGAACGGTAAAATCGAAATCGACCCAATGATTACCCATCAATTGAAACTCGAGGATATTAATGAGGCCTTTGATTTAATGCATGCAGGGAAGAGTATTCGGTCCGTGGTGGTTTATTAGATGGGAAATTTTGCTGCATTAGTTGGCTGTCCGTCCAAGGAAGCCGCCCAAGCTGAAAATAATTGGTCCCGCTACTGGGATGCGGACCTCATGGAGAAAACTGGATGGGGCCCAGTGTGGTTATCTAAATATTGTGTCGGGGGATTCTGGCTGGGATGTTTCTCGCCAGAGGATGAAATCTTGATCGACAGAGATAATGAAGAAGATGGTCTCCCAGCTTTTATTGGTTATTTTGCATCTATTGAGATCGCCATTGAACGCCTAACTAAACGTAAGCCCGTTATATTGAGTTTGGTTCCGGAAGAGCTACGTAAACCTTATTCCGATTTATATGATAATTGGGTCCGTACCTTATCGACTCAATTCAACTTGGGCCTATTTTTGGATTGCGACGATATATTTGGTATGATTGGTCATGAAGAAGGGTCCGAAGAACTTCGCAAACATGTTAAACTCATCGCATCTCTCAATCCTGAAAGCGCTGATGTTGACGTCATTGATTTTGGATTGACGGGTTTGGTCGGATTAGGTGAGGTGTCTCCATATGGCGCGCAAAACACGTCGCCGCTTAGACTTGCAAATGACTGGCGTTACGCTGTGACCGCAGACCCGGCTATTGAGTCCGATGATTGGCCCCCTGAGCCAGTGTCTGAAGAATTGGAGTTTGCAAAGGAAGTGATTTCCGACACACTCTTGAAGACATCGCAAAAGCTTTCTGAGTCGCGGAAGCCTTGGTGGAAATTTTGGTAAATTAGGAGAAAACATGTTCACACATGTCATGGTCGTCGCGAATGATATTGAGGCTGCAGAGAAATTTTATACAGCGCCGATGGACGCGTCAGGCTCTCCTTATGGTGCTATATACGCGACTCTCAAAGGCAATAAAATCTGCGC
>CAZKHC010000313.1:0-1722 GCA_964552135.1 uncultured Algimonas sp.
CACGTGTAGTAACCGCCATATGACTGAGGGGCTATTGACCATATCGTCAACACTCCTCCTCAATCGCTCCTCCAAGTCCAAGACGCTTAGTGATCCCTTCGAGCAGGACCTTCCCTAACGGCTTCGTCAGCACATCCGCATCATTGTCCTCAGTCGCCACATACACCACATCCAGCATCGACGTCTGCACAAGTTCCCGAATGAAGTGCACACGGACATCGATGTGCTTGGCACGACCGGAAGGGCATCGCTCACCAGTCGCCCAAGCAATGGCAGACTGGTTGTCCGACCGAATAGGGGTGGCACAATCGATTTCCATCCCGGCCTCAGCCAGCACTCGACGAATCCATAAGGTCTCCTGGGCTGCCAGAGTCATCGCATAATACTCAGACTCGCAAGTGGACAAGGCAACCGCGGTTTGCTTCTTGGAGCCCCATACGCAGGTGGCGTCTCCGAGCTTCACCAAGTACCCGGACATCGACCTGCGGTCCGTCACATCTCCGGCGTAGTCGGCGTCCACAAAGGCGTGCAAGGCAATGCTGCCACATCGGTAGTTCATCCCAAACTCACATGACCCTCGGAGGTACCGCAGGACGCGCTTAGCTGCGCGATGACAATAGGCGGTGGGTGACTTTTGGAAGCGAGCCAGGATGAGAACCGAGGCCAAGATGTCCAGACGTGTGCGGAGTGCCAGGTACAGGAGTGAACCGATCATCTGCTGGTAGCGTTCAGCATCGACCACGGACTTGTCCACTTCAGCCGAGAGACCCGCGAAGAATGATTCCACCATCGGTGTGCATGCAGGTTTTGATGAGGCTAACCCGAACCGGCGCAGAACACTCTCCACATATAGCGGTTGGCACATGCTCAGAGAGGCCAACCTGCCATCGGGGCCATGCGTCCACGTCAGTTGCACACCCAGGAACAGTTCAACGCCGTCCGACACACGCAGCTCGTACAGACCCTTCAGCTCCTCCACAGTCACATCCCGTTCGGCAACACTCGGCGCAAGCACCAACAAGTCGTCAACGTACACCAGCACAAACTGCCAGCCGGATCCACCACTCGAACGACGAAACACACAGGGGGCACTCGGTAACTCTTTGAATCCGAGTTTGCTCAAGTCCCCACAAAGCTTAGTGTGCCATGCCAGGTGAGCCTGTTTCAGACCGTATATCGCCTTGTTGAGCCGGTAGCATTGCGACGGCACTCCCGGTATACCACGTGGTGACATCACCCAGACCGTCTCAGTCAAGTCGCCGTTTAGGAATGCGGTTTTGACGTCTAGCTGGGCGATGCACATCTGCATGCACAACGCCAGGTACAAGAACATCCGGACGACTGAGAACGAGACCACGGGTGCATATGTCTCCAGGTAGTCTTCACCGTACGTCTGGAAGTTACCACCGGCAACAACACGAGCTTTGAACCGTTCGACACCGCCGTCCGACTTACGTTTGACTTTGAGTACGACGTGGGTCGGGAGCGGCTGGGCATGCGGAGAGTCATCTGGGGACCATGTGTTCTTGGATTCCAAGGATGCCAGCTCCTCATCAACCGCGGATTGCCACATGTTGCGCTCATCCGGTGTGGAGTTCAACGCTTCACGAAGAGTAGGCTCATCACTAGTTGTGATGTGCACATCGGTGGAACATTGTGCCGATGTGGCCATGTACCATGTGGAGGTTTGGCGGCGGTTGCGGCGCGGATAGCGGGACTGAG
>CAZKHC010000314.1:0-1720 GCA_964552135.1 uncultured Algimonas sp.
GCTTCTTGGCAAAGCCCGCAATAGATACATTTGACCATATCAATATCATAGCGGGTTGTGCGGCGTGATCCATCAGGGCGCGGCTCGGCTTCGATCATAATCGCCTGCGCAGGACAAATGGCTTCGCAGAGCTTACAGGCAATGCAGCGTTCTTCGCCAGATGGATAACGGCGCAAGGCATGTTCGCCGCGAAAACGGGGGCTAATCGGGCCTTTTTCGAAAGGATAATTAATCGTGACTTTCGGCCGGAAGAAATATTTCATCGCTAGCCAGAAAGCGGAGACGAACTCCAGCAGAAAAGCGCCGCGAATGACTTGTTTGATACGTGACATTTCAATTCTCCCTTACGCTACTTTGTCGCCGAAAAAGACAACAAATGTGGAGACAAGAACAACCGCGCCCAAAGCCGTCGGCAGGAAGACTTTCCACCCGAGACGCATAAGCTGGTCATAACGGTAACGCGGAACAATCGCTTTCACCATGGCGAACATGAAGAACAAGAAAGCTGTCTTCAGGAAAAACCAGAAAAACGGCGGTATAAATTTAACGCCAATATCAATCGGCGCATGCCAGCCGCCAAGGAAGAGGATTGTCATCATGGCCGAGAGCAGCATGATGTTCACATATTCAGCAAAGAAGAACATGAGAAACGGCGTCGAAGAATATTCAACCTGATAACCTGCAACCAATTCGGATTCTGCTTCCGGGAGATCAAAAGGCGGACGGTTCGTTTCGGCGAGGGCCGAGATAAAGAACAAGATACCCATGTAAAACATGATGGGTGCAATCAGAAGAATTTTCCAACCATAGTCCCCAAAAGGATTCAGCAAGAACATGTTCCAATTAAATAATCCAGGACCTTGTGAATCCACAATCGTCGTGAGGTTCATGGAACCCGATAGGAAAATCACTGTCAGGATAATAAAGCCGATAGAGACTTCATAAGAGACCATTTGCGCTGCAGATCGCAGCGCGCCCATGAAGGGATATTTGGAATTAGAGGCCCAGCCGCCAATAATAATGCCATAAACCCCGAGCGAGCTTAGCGCGAGGACATATAAAACGCCGATATTTATGTCGGAAATCACCCAACCGGGAGCAACTGGCACGACCGCCCAGGCCGCAAAGGCCATCACCAGTCCTAAAATCGGCGCGAGAATAAAGAGAAATTTGTCCGACCCAGCCGGAATGACGATTTCTTTGAAGAAAAATTTTAGCGCGTCGGCAATGGTTTGCAAAAGACCAAAGGCGCCAACAACGTTTGGACCGCGCCGCATTTGCACAGCCGCCCATATTTTACGGTCAGCCAGAACAAGCGCCGCCACGAGGAGCGCCAAAGACAAGACAAAGAGTAGGACCTGCCCCGTCTTAAACGCCGTCCAAAGGATCCAATTGCGTTCATCGGCCACCGCTACAACCGCTTCAGGAGCGGTTTGCATGGCAGAACTTTGAAAAATGGCCATCATTCTGCAGCCTCATTTAAATTCGGCGCTAATTCTTCAACCACCGCTGAGCATTCCGCCATGACATTGGACGCCCGCGCAATTGGGTTCGTCATGTAGAAATCTTCAATTGAGTTCTTAAGCGTTTCTGATGACAACTTACCTTTTTTACCGAGCTTGGCTGGGTCAAAGATAGTCCGATCAGGCGCAGTATCTAGCGACATAAATGTCGGATGATCAGCCATCAGCTTCTCGCGCAGGCCGTCAAGACTGTCATA
>CAZKHC010000315.1:0-1718 GCA_964552135.1 uncultured Algimonas sp.
TTCGACAAGTGGAGGCAGGAACATGGACACCAGAAGTAATCCCAGAAATGCACAAAACATGCGCGCACCAGAATAGTCTGAACGTTCAACACTATCATAGGATAATCGCGACGCCATAGTCGCATAGGGTATGGCAACAATTGTGTATGTTGTTCGAAAAATAAGGCAAATAACGATTAATGTGGCTATGAGCAAAGCGCCTGAGAATGGTGGCACCCAAAACAGCATGGTAAAAGATAATCCTAAGCCGACGGAGCCATAGAGTAGGAAAGGGCGATATGTTCCGAACCGCGTATTCACGCGTTCGGATAAAGAGGCCATAATTGGATCTGAAAAGGCATCCCAGGTCATGCCGATAAAAAATAGAATACCGGCGATCGCTGGATCAAGTCCGACGACTGTAGTGTACCAATAGACAAGATATAGGGAGAGGGTCTTCCAATATATGTTCAGGCCAAAATCGCCTATCCCGTAACCAAAAAGTTTTATTAATTTGTTCAAAATCCCCTCATATTTGGCCGTTAAGATTCTTACACAAAACTATAGAGAAGTAATGCGAATAATAGACCTGTAATTGAAATAAATGTTGTCATGAGTGTCCAGCTACTCAGAGTTTCTTTTTCACTCAGTTCGAAAAGGCGGCTAACTAGCCAAAAGCCGGAATCATTGACGTGAGATATGCCTGTGGCTCCGGCTGCAATCGTTGTTGTTAGAATCGCAAGCTGCCATCCATTTAAAGATAGCGGCGCGAGAATAGGCGCGATAAGACCCGCCGCCGTAATCATTGCGACTGTGGCGCTACCTTGAATAACACGGATGAGTAGGGCGAGCAGGAATGCTAATAAAATGGGTGTTAAACCCCAAGCGAGCAAACCCTCCGCCATTTGAGATCCAGCGCCTGTATCGACAAGTACTTGTTTGAAAGCGCCGCCCGCTCCTGTGACTAAAATGACAGCTGCTGTAGGTTCGAAAGCGCCCGCTAAAGCGTTTTTAAAATTTGTTTTTTCCTCCACTGTTTTCAATCCGAGGCAAAACCAACTGACAATACAGGCTAGAATAAGAGCCGAGAAGGGATGTCCAATAATTAAAAGCCCCGAGCGAATAGCTCCTTTCGGTAACAGTAATTTAGCCAGAGTACCGGCCATAATCAGCATTAACGGAAGCAACATTAACGTCAGAGCTGTCGAGAATGAGGCTGTTCTTAGAGCCGTCGCAGACTGAGTTTCATCAAATTTTATTGAGGGATTATCATTTAGAGACTCTTCTAAAACACTCCCAGAAAGACGGTCCGTTTTATCCAGCCACATCGTCAGACCCGGACCTGCTACAATCAGGCAGCCAATACTTATAAGCAGCCCGACTAAAATGACTTGCCCAAGATTGGCTCCGAGCAGTTCTGCGATAGCGATTGGGCCTGGCGTTGGCGGAATAAAGGCGTGCCCAATGGCTAGGCCAGCGCATAGCGGCAGGCCAAAAAAGAGAGGTTTCTTTTTGGCTTGGCGAGCCAGTTTCATAATGAAGGGGAGAAGGATAATCAGGGCGACATCAAAGAAGACGGGAATAGCAGCAATTAATCCCATAAAGCCTGTTGCAAAGCTGCGGCGACTATCTGTTTTCACCCCCTTTAATCGCAAGGCAAGCGTCTCTAGGTAACCACTTTTTTCCATGATTGCCCCAAATAATGCGCCAAGACCCACGACAGGAGCAATGAAACCTAG
>CAZKHC010000316.1:0-1716 GCA_964552135.1 uncultured Algimonas sp.
AAAGCGAGGATCTGCACCGCCAGCGCCTGCGGTTGTGTCTAGGTTAAAGCCGCCGGCTTTATAGCCATGGGAAAACCCGCCATAAATCAAGACATCATCTGAAATGTCATAATCTAACTTAACGGTATAGATAAGCTCTTCATCTTCAAAGCTATCATCAAATTCACGCGGTAAGAACCCTGCCCCTGCACCCGCTAAAGGCCCTAGGGCAGCTACAGCGGTGTCAAAGGTAGGCGCGGCGAATGGGAAACAGTTTAAGAATGCTCCCGGACCTGTGGCTGCTGGGCTAGAGGCGGTGCCTGCTGCAGCGCCTAGGATGGGCGACAACGCATTGAATGCGGTATTTGATAACCCAAATGCGTTTAAGTTACCCGCTGCCGCATCGCCGCCCACAATACTTGCCAAAGCTATACTTGAGAGACAGGCGTCCGCATTGGTTGTTGAGAATTGTTCGAAACTGCCATCCTTTGTGTCACTATTGTAACGCGCACCCAAGGTTAAATCGAGCTTATCAGTGACCGAGAAGATATTATGCGTGAATATCGAAAGGGATGTCGCGTCTTGAGCAAAGAAGTTATCTGCTGTAGCGCCGTCAGACGAGACACCCGTTCCGAAAACGGATGCGTCATTTCCATTGAGGAAAAATTGTCCAGATGCAGATAATAAGCCCAGAGCGGCGGGAGATCCAAAATTGGCTTGTCCAACGCTGGATTGGAAGTCAGCCCCGAGTGTTAAGCCGAAAACTTCTTCGATTGTTTCGTCGGCAAAATAACCCCCAATAAGCCAATCTAAACGATCATCAAACGCATTGCCTTGGAAGCGAAGTTCCGCTGTTACGGTTTGGATGTCGTCGAAGCCGTTTACGACATATTGGTCGGTGGCATTGAAATCTCCCTGGACAGTCTCTCCAGTGAAATCACGATAAGACCCGATTAATGTGGCTTCGACAGCCCCAAAATCATGGACAAGTTCACCCGAAATACCAAAATTTTCCACTGCAGATAAAAAATTCTGATCGTCATTAGTGACAAGGTCTTCTAGGCTGTCATCGAACCCTAAAGCTGGGAAGAGTGTGTTGACCGCCCCGCCCAAATTAGGGCTTGCTGAAAGCGTCACCGCTCCGCAACATTGCTCATCTGTTTCGGAATAATCAGCAATAACCCGCAAACTGGTTGCATCTGTAGGTTCCCATAAGGCCTGACCTTTAATAAAGAAGCGGTCAGCGTCTTGGCTCTCGAAGTCAGGATTAACAGAATTTGTTAAAAACCCGTCACGTTGGCGCCAAGCGCCGTTTACGCGAAATGCCAGTTGTTCGGATGCCGTAAAATTTACACCTGCTTGTACATTAAGTAGATCGAAGTTCCCATAAGTGAAATCCGCGTACCCGCTAACTCCATCGAAATCCGGCGCTTTTGTTCGGATATTAAGAGCCCCCGCACTTGTGTTGCGTCCAAAAAGCGTACCTTGCGGTCCCTTGAGAATTTCGAGGGCTTCAATATCGGATAGCTCACCTAGCGCAACACCCGGACGAGATTGATAAACACCGTCAATAAAAATGCCGACGGCACTTTCAAGACCGATATTATTGCCTGTTGTCCCAACGCCGCGAATACGAATAGAGGTGGCTTGGCTCGGATTTTGAGCCGTTTGAATGTTAAAGCCAGTGGTCGAGCTGGTAAGGTCTTTGATACTCGTAACCCCTTGGTTTTCGAGTTG
>CAZKHC010000317.1:0-1691 GCA_964552135.1 uncultured Algimonas sp.
CGTAAGATAAAACATTAACAACACATTCTAATAAGACTGGATCATAACGAGACTCGTTCATAAGTAAAACAGACCTTAAATAGAGTGAGCGATGGCAAATTACACAAACATAAAAAGGACCAAGTTGTACGGTGTCTTTAAATAGCTTTACTTTGTTTAAGTTTTTTGCTTGTTTTTTTATAGATCGAGCATTTCTTTTATCGCATCTCATTTGTTTTTTTCTTAAATTATGTTTTTGCGTACCAAAACGTTTAGCATATGCAGCCCTTTTCACTTTCTTTATTTGTTCATGTTCAGCAGATCCAAAAATATTTTTACGATGCTGTCTATCTTTCTCGTTTCTTTTCTCTTTCGATTTGCTATATTCTGCAGATCCAAATTTACTTGCACGATCTTGTCTAAGTTTTTCATTTCTTGTTTCTCTCAACCTCTTAAGATTTGGTGATTCCAAAGTTTCTGAGGAAACATGACGTGTTGAATTTCTAAAGTTTTGTCTTAAATTTTGCTTATTAATTTCAGTTATGTCAACTTTTATAAATTGTAACTGGAAAAAACAACTCCGTCTTTCCATATGCAGATAAACTCGTTTTAAGTAATTTTCAATTTCGTAAGGGCCAGTACACTTGAGCAAAACCGATGTTCCATCAGGGACAGGGAGACCTTGATTGTTCCGGCTATGAGAATCAAATAAATAGTAACTATTTTGTGAATCATTATACATAACCGCTAGTGTTACACCATTTACAAATATGAGAAAACCATCACCTGTTGCATTTACTGAATAAAAAAGCGAAACTAAAGATGCATCTTGATTATCAAAACTTAATTCCCCATCTTTGAGTTCTAAGAAGTCCAAACTTATTTGTCCATGTGATAAATTAATTTCCCGGGGGAGATCATCAACATTTAAATGACAAATTTGATTTAATGGTCCAGGTCCATAAAGTAAATATTTATATATGGAATCTCCATTATCTAAGATATGATCAAGATCACTTGTTGTCCATTGATTAATTTTCCTAACTTTAGACCAACAAATTGAAAACAGCGCGTTACAGGCACATTGAACACCGGCTGTTTCTCCAAATTTAGGATGACCCTGATTAAAAGTACCTTGAACCTCTGCATTAACACAAAACATATTCATATATGAAATATAACAAAGGAAAAATAAAATGAGATAAATAGGCTTTGTAGATTTGACCAAAAAATTAGAATTCTTTGGTTTGTTATGATAAAATAACTGAGTAGTGTAGTAACGTGTAGTAATGTGTAGAAACGTGTAGTAACGTGTAGTAAATAGTAAAACAAAATAAAGTTCTGTGTTTGCATATACTCACTCAAACACAGAAAAGAAATCTCAAAAAATTGCTAAGAAAATTAAGCATCCGCATGCTCCAAGCACAAAAACTCAAGAACAGACTCGTGCGATGACGACAGCAGATATTATGGCAAGGCACAGTTTACACTAACTAAAAATAACAGCAACCCAACCTAGCTTCGACTACAAAAGACAAAAGGAAGCACCGTGTAGACGGTATCTTTAAATTTAGTCTGCTAGCAGACGTTTACAAAAATGTTATAGAATAGTCTGCGGACAGATTACCTTATATCGGCTGAAACTAAAAGCCATAATTTGCGCTACCGAAAATGTGACAGCATACGTACGAGACAACACTCATTTGAATACC
>CAZKHC010000318.1:0-1686 GCA_964552135.1 uncultured Algimonas sp.
GACGCCCTTCCCTTGCGTTGCGCGAATGGCGGTGCAGAGATTTGTCTTTCCCGACCGGCAAGATTTACACTCGCGGCATTCGGGCGTGTAAAGCGGGATGACGTGATCGCCCACGGAGACTGAACTCACCCCCTCGCCGATTTCGCGCACGACACCCGCCCCTTCATGGCCGAGAATACAGGGGAATAATCCCTCACTATCGAGGCCGTCCAGCGTATAAGCATCCGTATGGCAAATCCCCGTCGCCATAATTTCAATCAGAACCTCGCCTGCTTTAGGCCGCTGTAAATCCACCTCGACAATTTCGAGCGGCTTATTCGGCGCAAAGGCAACAGCGGCGCGAGTTTTAATTGTATCGGGCATAATAGATTCCTGCGTGAATGATAAAGTTTACGTGGGAAGAAACCGAAAATCTAGCCACATAAGACTGGAGAGTATTGAGGCCTTTTTTGGCTTCCATCGGCAATCTATCGAGATATAAACTTCTGAGCTGCCTATATAAATCAACGAAATATGGGCATATCGAACCCATCTAGATGTTAGCGATCGGCTTTAGTCAAAGTCTGCTTATACTCAGTTGCCAAGCCCGCTCGTTCAATACGCATGTAATTTTAAAAAACAAGATTCGAGGTCATGCTTTGAGATAAGATAGGCAAACAAAAACAACCCCCGTCCTAACTCGAGCTTAAAGCTCGAACAGGACAGGGGTGCGCCCCGCTCTGGGATTAATTAGGGGATTAAATTCGAGCGAGTATTTCTAAGCGTGAACAGGTCCTAAAAGATGTCTGATAATTTTATCAAATTCCGCTTTGGGTCGAAAACTACTAAACGTCAGATCATTATGCAAAGAACATAGTTTTAAGCTGCGCTGTCCTGATGAAGAGCTCGTTTCCATAGACTCGACTTGAGCGCGATCAATCGACTCAAATTTCTCACCCACAAATCCATGCCTGTAAAAGCAAATGCGTTGATCGGTCACGATCAATCGACCGGTCATTAAAGCATTTTTTGTATCCGCATTCTTCCCAGATATATATCCTTTAATCGAGTCTTGAATGATCTCATTCCCGCGCAATTTCTTCGTTCTAAAAAATCTATATGTTTGTCTTTAACGCGCATAATTTGCCCCAGCTGCGTATTGTTATAGGGTTATAAAATGCGGCATCAGTCTCCACTATCCCATAAACATGGGGGCCTCATAGTTTTTTATAGTTCCAAGCGAGGTTTCACCAATGGGTTTTTAGTGAATGATAATGTCAGCGACTTGAAAATCAGAGGATGAATTGGAAAACAGGGGATGCTTAAGAGAAGATGGGATTTTGGCTATATTGTGTTAGCGAAGGTAAACACTAAAACGATATAGCCCGTATCCGCCGAAACGCCCCGTGCAGCGGAAGAATGCGAGAGATAGAATTAGCCCATCTAAATCCAATGTCTCTCAAGTAAATGGTTTGGAGGAAATCAAACACTTCCGATTAAATCATCTCGACTTAAACCGTCGTGCTACCATCACTTATCTCTTAACAAATAGTAAAATTGGACTTACCACCATCCCACATTCATGGGGGTACGTCAGGCAATATAGAATTGATTTCCAAATCAATAGCGCTGACTATAGGTTAAGGGTAAGCTGTGTCTAAGGCCGGTGCATATGTCGTCAAATTTGAAATCTATCGGCATAGCAGC
>CAZKHC010000319.1:0-1680 GCA_964552135.1 uncultured Algimonas sp.
CGCCTACAATGGAAAGATGAGCCGTGGTATGATCTCGCGGTGAAACTCGTCGATGAATGGGACGCCCCCGCCTTTGATCCAGATTTCGAAGCCGATAGCCTAGAAAGTTTCATCCCGCTAATGCGAAAAATTTTTCACGATAGTCCGGTTCCGCTTTAAGGAATATTCAAAGCCCAAGTAAATCAGGCACCGTCTTTCGAAGTTCAAACTTCAAGACTTTCCCCGTCCCGCCGCGCGGTAGCTCTGTCATGACGTGCAGTTGGGTTGGCAGCTTAAATTTCGCAAGACGCCCATCGAGGTGAGATAAAATCGCGTCGAGCGTGAGGCTCTTGTCCTTATGGAAAACAGCGCAGACACAGCCGGTCTCGCCCCATTTTTCATCTTTGACGCCGATTACAGCGACTTCAGCAACTTCCTCTAATTCGTAGAGCAGGCCTTCAATTTCTGCAGGATAAACATTTTCCCCGCCAGAAATATACATGTCCTTCACACGGTCCTCAATCGAGACGTAGCCGTCCTTATCCATGATACCGATATCGCCGGAATGGAACCAACCATCGGTGAAACTTTCCGCATTGGCTTTTGGATTTCGCCAATAGCCGGGGGTGACGGAAAGACCTTTGAACCAAATTTCTCCCGGCGTGCCGCGAGGAACTTCCTTGCCGTCTTCGTCCACGATTTTAATTCGCGAATGCATGAGCGGACGCCCCGCGGATCCAATCCGGTGCGGAATATCGGACTTGCGCAAAATCGTTCCCGCAGCGGCGGTTTCCGTCATGCCATAACCTTCTTGGATAGTGATACCTTTTGCGAGCCACCAATTAATCAGCGCTTCGGGAACCGTTTCAGCGCCGCAAAGCGCAACATTAATGCGCGAGAAATCAGCGGTCTCGATAAGGGAGCTCGCCCGCATGGCATTATAAGCTGCAGGCACACAAAACATAACAGAAATTGCCAGATCGGGGTTGGAGATTGCTTTGATGGTACCGTCCGGATCAAACATGCGCATGATGACGCAGGTTCCGCCCGCCCAAATGGACGGCAGTGCCGTCACATTCAACCCGCCAATATGAAAGAGCGGCATGTTATTGAGCGACACATCATCAGGTCCGGACTCGCCAAGGCGGGCTGCGGCGGAGGCCGTAAAATCCAACATGGCATGTGTGATGATAACGCCTTTTGGCGCGCCAGTTGTACCTGAAGAATACATGAGCAAACACTGATCTTCGAGATTTTGAGGATGATAATCATAGATGGGCGTCGCTGATGCGAGGCCTGCTTCATAGTCACTCGAGCCGCCGACACCGTCCGTTGACATCCAATGCTCAACGCTCGTGAGAGATTTGGCAGCTTCTGCAACAGGCGCAAAAGGCGCATCGACCAAAACCATAGAGGTTTCAGAGTCGTTCAAAATAAAGGCAAGTTCTGGCGGGGTCAGGCGGAAATTTAGCGCCAAACATACTGCGCCGACCCGCCAACACCCAAAGATGAGTTCCATAACATCGGTTGTATTCAAACATAAAAAGGCGACGCGATCTCCAGGTTTAATCCCCTTCTCTTTGAGCATGCCCGAGACTTTGGCCACACGGTCATTCATCTGCGCGTAGGAGAAATCGCGCCCACTTGCGAGGTCAAACATCGCCCGCTTATCCGGTGTCGTCACCGCATGATATTCAATCC
>CAZKHC010000320.1:0-1677 GCA_964552135.1 uncultured Algimonas sp.
CCGTCAGAACGGGCAAAAACTTATCTTTCTAATTTCTTTTAGCTCCGCTACATATATTGTATTTTGTTAATGCATCAAATTCCCCAATATGCACTATCAAAAAGGAGATAGTAGACATCAGTTGAGTATCCTGTCATTAGATCAGCTCATAGCCGATGATGCTTTCGTACGCATAATCGATCTGCTTGTTGATGTTATGCCCTTAGAGGAGTTAGGCTTTAAACATACTCAACTTAATTCTGAAGGAGCTCCTCCATTTCACCCTCGTGATTTGTTTAAGTTATGGCTTTACGGATATAGATATCAGCTGAGATCAGGCTCTAAGCTGGCTAAGGCTTGTCATATTAATCTCGAAGTAAAATGGTTAATCAATAACCTTACACCTTCTATTAGAACCGTGAACTACTTCAGAGCTAATAATGCTCAAGCGATCATTAATGCTAATAAACACTTTGTTCAGTTATTGCGGAATTGGAAGATGATCGGTGGTGATCTGCTTGCTGTTGACTCTACTAAAATAGATGGACAGAATAGCCTCAAAAATAACTTTAACCATAAGAAGATAAAGAGACATCTTGATTATCTCCAAGAGAAGATCGAGCGTATCAACGATCAGTTAGAACAAGAAGCTCTAAAAAACAAGAATAAGAGAAACTACACAGATAAGGAGCAAGAGCTAGCTGATGAATTAGAACAAGCAGTTGGCCGCAAAGAATTCTATGAGGATGTACAGGAGCAAGTTGATAAGGCTGATGACGGTCAAGTTTCCCTAACAGATCCAGATGCAAGAGCTGTTGTCATTAAGCGAAATATCGTCAAAGTAGGATACTCCATCCAAGCAACCGTAGATGCTAAAAACAAGATGGTTGTAGATGTCTTCAAAGGTGGCGTTAACGATATGAATGATCTCGGCAAAGCTGCCAAGAGAGCTCAACATATCCTTGATAGGAAGCACTTCGACTTACTTGCTGATGCTGGATATAACAATGGCGCAGAGATAGCTTATACAGAACGACTGGGTGTCAGGCCCTTTGTAGCACCTCGTAGGAATCATCAACAATCAAACCCAGGTTTTAGAAAGTCAGATTTTGCTTACAACAAGATCTCTGATACATACACGTGCCCAGCAGGTGAAAAACTAGAGTTCTTACTCAGCTTCAAAAGAGGGTCCAACAAGCGCCCCTACAACGTCAGGAGATATGCAACGCTCAACTGTGCAGTATGTACTCTTCGTGATCAATGCACCACAAGCAAACAAGGACGATTTATTGAAAGACCTGCACACTCTGAGATCGTAGAAAGGCATAACCGTAGAGTTCAAAAACATAGATTGTATTACAGACAAAGACAAGCTATTGTAGAGCACGTATTTGGTACTTGGAAGCGGCATTGGGGGCTTACCCACGCTCACCTAAAATCAAAACGAAAGGTGCTAGCCGAATACAACATCACTGCTCTTCTCTACAATCTACAGAGACTTCTATCAATAGAAGGAGCTGATGAGGTAAAATTGAGGCTCAAGAAGCTCATTTTGATCTTTTATCCCGCTTCTTCTCCCACAGTGCATCTCAGTCTAATAATACATCACTTTTTATTAAATTTATCTATCATCAACATCAGACATCACAGCTCTTGTTGATGAGGTGTTTTGGGGGTTTTTGCCGGAACTCCCGTTAT
>CAZKHC010000321.1:0-1650 GCA_964552135.1 uncultured Algimonas sp.
TAGCCTTGCGCTTCCCCAAGTCCTCGTACACCAGAGTCCCGTACAGCTCCGCCACGACCTCCCCCTCCCCGAACTCCCGCATCGCAAACACACCGCGCCCCGCTTTCGGATGGTGAATGTTCGAGCGCTTCACCATCAGACCCAGGGCGCTGGCCTCCACCCCAACCAGCGTAGCTGGGTCCATCGTGTTCAGGAACCCGCGCAGCGACGGCGGCCAGTCACCCGGACTCTCCGCCTCATGCTTCTCGCAAACCTCGGGCTTGCCGTACGCCGTCGCGAGGAAACGAGTGATGTGCCCTGGCAACGCCTGGTACATCGGCAACCCCATAGGCGCAGACCACTCCAAGCCCCCCGCAGCATTCCCATACTTCGCCGTCAGTGGGTGCGCCAAGAACTCCTTCAGCACAACCGCTTTCTCCCCCACCGCACGCATTCCGCTGTCCGCCCTCAGCGCCTCCTTCGCGTACGTCGCCAACACGCCCGGCCTAGATAACTTCACACAGTTCGGGTCTGCATCGCATCCCACAAACCTCCTAGCCTTCTCCACCGACAAGCACGCCTTCGCCGTAGAAAACGTACCCGCAAACAGGTCCACCACCGTGTCCCCCGGGTTGGAGTACTGCTCCACCAACTCTCGAATGAGCGCCACGTTCTTCTGCTCCGGTCGAAGGAACGTGCTCCTGCCTTCCGAGATCACCTTCACCCGCTCCGAAGCAGGCATGCGGGGGATCTCATCGATGACATTCGTCCACGCCTTGTGACGGTTCGGAATGTGGCCAAAGTTCTCGTAGCGCACACACTCGTACTGCTCGTCATTCGTGAGCCCCTTCTTCCAGAAGTGAATCGCCACCTCCATCACCGACATGTGCGAGCAGCTCTTCCGCCCGGGATACGCAAAGTAGTGCCCGGGCGCTCGGATGCAAACCAGAGGCACCTCCTCCACATTAAACACAGTGGGCACCGGCTCCGCCATGGGCTGCGATTCCTCTCCTTCCGACTCATACTCCGTGAACTCCGCCAGGTACTTGTACCAGTCGCAGAACTGGAGCACGGAAGTGAAGATGATTCCGTGCCCCCCCGGCTTCAGCAACCGGTCACACATTTCCACCACATTCCGCATATCGTCCAACGATAGCTTGTCGTGTTCAGAGTTCGGAGAGTTGCGCGCGCTCCGAGTGTTGTACGGAGGGTCCATGATAACCGCCGCGACCGTGCCGTCCAGCGCATCTCCAGTCACCTCCGCATCAATGTCCATCACCTCCTGGAAGCCAATGTCGTACATGCGACACCATGGGGACATGTCCGCGATCACCTTGGCCTCCAACACATCGTAGAGCTCCGTCTCCTCCTGGGAAGGAGCTGCAACTGTTCGCTTCATGCGCTTCCCAGGGATCTCCGACGTACGCCCGACCTCCTCCGGCTCAGTGCTCGGTGCGTCCGCTTCCTCCTCCTTATCGCCACCAGTTATCCCCGTCCCCGCCATCACTGCACCCTCAATTCCATCGGCTGGCTCCTCCCTCATCCGCTTCCCAAGTATCGTCTCGGGGGCGGGTTGAATCTCTTCCTCTCCGATGTCCTGTCCCGAAGGACCCGCTCCCGCACCGGATAGTGTTGGTGCGGCAGCGCCGGATGCAGAAACAGTCCCACCGC
>CAZKHC010000322.1:0-1649 GCA_964552135.1 uncultured Algimonas sp.
TCGACGCAGTTTCGTGGATTTGCGGGAACAGGCACACCGACAGCTTTCCAAGGCATTCCTACATTCCAACTTGGCCCAACACAGGCGCTCAACTGCGGGTCCGTCAGCTGTAACTCCTATTTCGGGGGATCCATCGTTGAGGGTTATGCGCGCCTAACCGTGCGCGATGCCGACGCTTGTCCAGGTAATTTTGATCATCAAGATGTGTCATTTGAGGTGAATGGCCTTCCGGTGTCGAGTCTATCAGACTTGGCGCCTAACTCGGTAGAACGCACAAATTTTGCAGGAACGACCACAATCGGGACTGAGGATTGTTTTCGTAACCAAGGCAGCACCGAAACCAGTACAGGTTGGTTTGACCTGCCAGGGCCTGTTTTGACGGATATTCTGGCGACGGGCGGCACGACGCCCTTTATTACGGATACGGATACGGGTTCGAATACAACGCGCGGCGATAACTTCTGGTTCTTTACAGACGGAAATGACGCAACAGGTACGCCGGAAGTTGCGCCGGGTATTGAAATTATCAAGACGGCCGACGTTACTGAATATACCGCTGTTGGCGATGTTATCAACTATGAGTTTGAAGTGACGAATATTGGGTCTGTTTTGCTGACCAATATTATTGTCGACGATAGCTTTATCACAGGGACTGTTACCTGTCCGCAAACCAGTTTAACACCAGGGAATATAAATGGAACGCCTCCAGGCGAGTCGATGGTTTGTACCGGGCAACATATTGTAACTCAACAAAACCTCGATGACGATGTTGTTTTCGTGAATATGGCGAGTGTGACTGGTTCACCCAGTGAAGGTACACTTGGGAGTGTGTCTGGGACTTTGTCTATACCTGGGCCTGACGTGGACCCTACCTATTCGATAACAAAATCGGCGGATCAAACAACGGGAGCAGAAGTCGGTGATACCATTACTTATACCTATGTCGTCGAGAATACAGGCGTTCTGACTATAAATAATGTTTCGGTTTCTGATGCGCATGCCGGATCTGGTGCATTATCGGCGATTACGCCCGCCAGTGTTAATCTGGGGCCAGGTGATAGCCAGATATTCACCTCGACCTATGTCATAACGCAAGACGACTTTGATGCCGGTATCCCCGTTACAAATACGGCTACGCCGTCAGGAACGCCAAGTCGCGGGACTTTAAATACACCGACAGCTGATGCCCAGGTCGCCATGGCGACGCCGAATCCTGAGGCCGTCTTTGCAAAAATTGCGAACCCCAATAGCGGCGCCGAAGAAGGCGACACGATTACCTATACCTATACGATTAAGAACACAGGTAATGTTACATTGATTAATACATCTGTTTCTGATGTTCATTCCGGAACAGGCACACTTTCCGCGATTACACCAACAGGCGTTGATATTGCGCCGGGTACGTCCCAAGATTTCACTGCCACATATGTTGTTACGCAAGATGACTTTGATGCAGGCACGGATATTACAAACACGGCTGACGTCAACACGACACCCGCAGGTGGTACGCTCCCGCCGCTAAAAGATGATGCAGTCGTTACTCTCGCTGCGCCAACACCCGCAGCAACAATGACAAAAACAGCCGATGTCAATACGGGCCTGACTGTAGGTCAGCTTATTACTTATAGTTATGTTGTCACCAATACCGG
>CAZKHC010000323.1:0-1649 GCA_964552135.1 uncultured Algimonas sp.
TCATTGGCGTTACTTTTGTAGCCTTTTTGGATATGTCAGACGGGGCGTTCATTGCGAGCAGAAATTGGAGAAAAAGAGATGTAGGCGCAAGTCTTTAAAGACCTAATCTTGTGTAGGACTGACTTTACCCCGTTCCAGAAGCTTTATTCGCCAACTTACAATGACAGCCAAAAGCGGTGGAATGCCAAATAGCGCCGTAATGATAAAGAAATTTTGATACTCTATCATATCCGCTAAGACACCTGAAAAACCGGCTATAGACTTTCCCGAAAAAGCAACAAAGGACGAGAACAAAGCATATTGTGTCGCTGTAAAGTCCTTATTTACGAGTAACGACATAAAGGCGATAATAGCTGTACCTGCATAGCCTGCCGCTAAATTGTCAGCCCCTATCGTTACAAATAAATATTGCGAGAGTGGCACTTCGACTTGGGCCAACCACGCAAAAGCCATATTTGTGACAATTGTCAATATTGCTCCAACTATAAGCGTCTTGGGAAGACCGTATTTTACGGCTGACCAGCCACCAGCGAAAGCCCCTGCCAATAACATTGTTACCCCGAAAGCGCCTTTCACAAGACCTATTGTCGCCTTACTATATCCCAAATCTATATAGAGGGGCATTGCCATAACGCCCATTGTGTAATCACTAAACCGATAGGTCATTACGATAAGAAGGAGTAAGAGAGATAACCATCCATAACGGCGAATAATATCCGCAAAATCACCTATAATAGGCATTTCATAAATCGCGTGCCCCTTTAATGTTTCACGACCCCAAATCAAAAGCCCTATAGCAAATAAATAGGGGAGCGATAAAACAAATAAAATAACATATAGAAGCTCACTTACGCCGCCATATTTTTTAAAGACTAAAACAATGGCTATAATAGGTATAATAAATAAAAATCGTGACCATTTAATGTCTGAAACTGGTTTTGACTTGGCTTCAACCGGGCGGCTAGCCCAAAAAGGCGTGATGGCCCCTAAAAGGGCAATAGCTGCAACCGTCCAATAGGCGATAGGCCATGAACTTATATCAGCTACCCAGAGAACTCCCGATATAGCGATGATCATCCCAAAGCGATAACCAAGCTGATAGACCGCCGCCATCATTGCTTGCTCTTTATCTTCAGCTGCATCAATACGCCAAGCATCAACACAAATATCTAATGTGGCGGAAAAAAAACCGATCATAACTGCGCAAATGGCAACATTACGCAAATTTTCCGCAGGGTCTTGAAATCCCATCGCAATCATAGCCCCTGTGACACCGAGAATAGCTAAAAAAGTCCAAGCTAGCCGATTACCAATTTTATTTGCGAGTATAGGAATACGGATTCTGTCAGTTAGCGGGGCCCAGAGAAATTTAAGAGAATAAGCAAAACTTGCCCAAATAAAGAAACCAATCGTTGCCCTATCAACGCCAACATCACGGAGCCAAGCCGAAAGCGTCGTATAAACAAGCATGATCGGAAGACCAGCACTAAAACCAAGGGCCAACATAGCCACCATTTTCCGGCTTGCAAAAATTTCAGAAACTAGAAAAGCATCATCCAGTTTTTGGAGTAATGTTTTTTCTTTTTTTAAAAAGCTCATATAAAAATACCGTGCCCTGATTTGGGACACGGTGCAAATTATTCACGCCT
>CAZKHC010000324.1:0-1640 GCA_964552135.1 uncultured Algimonas sp.
TTCTAACTAACGTCATGTTAAATTACTGATATCCAGGCCTAATTCCATAGTAGAAATATTTAATTTGTTGATTTTGTTTCTCATTTCTTTAAGTAGTCTTGATCTTTTTTGATCCCTAAATTCATATGGATTAGGTGGACTATATGGAATCTTCTCTACGACCATCTTCCAAATGATAACAGCAAGTTTGCGAGCTGTTGCCGTTATAGCAGCCACTCTACCTTTCCTAAACGCAATGCGTCGAAAGAATTGTCCCAAATGCGAATCTTTTAAATTGCCAAGAACATTAGCGGCTCTACGTAATGCTGTTTTTAGCTTGTTGCTTCCTCGTCCCACACGTTTGCTTAACTTCCTTCCTCCTGATATTTTATTATTTGGAGCAAGTCGGAGCCATGATGTAAAGTGTTTGTGAGTAGGAAATTTCTTAAATCCTTCAGGGCCTAATTCACTCATCAATGCTATGACTGTTCTATCTGAGACACCTTCGATGGACATCAGATCAACACCATCAAAATATTGGTAGGCTATCTGATTCAGATCCATATTTTTAGGAGCATTCTTGTTTTTCTTCTTGTATTTCTTTTTAGGTGCTTGGAATTTCTTTTTTGAAGGATACAGATTAAGATATTGATCTATAAATTGCTTTATAAAAATATCGCACTCTACTATCTTTTCGCGAATGGTCAAATACATTTCATATTCTTGCTTAAGACCAAAAAGAAGATCTTGTCTGTGATTACAATTCAGAGCAAGAGCAATTTCCTCTGGTGATTTCTTGCAATTACGATGAACGAGTTTTGATAGTTCCTGAGGATCAGTTATCCCATTACAAACTGCTTTAATAATCTTAAGTCCTGTGAGTCCTGCAATATCTGTGACTGCTACATCTAATCTTAAGTTTAACAGTCTAAGGAACTTCTGCATCTTTTGAATCACTGATGCTCCTTGATTTAACCAAGCAGTTCTTTGTCTGCAATATGTTCTGAGTTGTTCGGTCTGGTCATCAGGTAAAAAACTTCCAGTCAGTAATCCAAGACTATGCAACTTTTGAATCCACTGACAATCTTGTACGTCTGTCTTCCTGCCTTTAATGTTTTTAGTGAACTTGCCATTGGCAAGGATCACTTCTAATCCTCTCGCTTGGAGAACTAAATATAAGTTTTGCCAATAAGTGCCTGTCGATTCAAGTGCAACAGTTTTGATACCATTAGAAATCAGCCAATTTGATAAGTCTTCGTTGTCTTTTGCAAAGACTCCAAATTCCTTGACATCAGCTTCTCCTTGTCCAATAGCAACAAAATGAGATCTACTACCAATATCAATGCCAGCAGCTTTTGGATTGATGATATCCATATTCATTTTTCTTCTTCCCATGATTAAAGATTTTAAAAATTAGAAAATGGCTCTAAGAGAATGTACTTTTGAAAAGAGAATATTCTAAACGGGGTATACATCAAGTATCCACCAATGAAATTTTTCACAAGTCTCGAAATACGACTTCGGGACTTTTTACATTCCAACCAGGATTGCCGTCGGGTTCTAAAAACACCACTTTAAAAATCGGTCTTGCATAGAGCACAATGCTTAAGATAAGATGTATTCGTTAGCTGTCGAAATTTTGATTTCTATCTATGGGGGAT
>CAZKHC010000325.1:0-1637 GCA_964552135.1 uncultured Algimonas sp.
AGCACTAGAAAATCAATTTCTAAGAGTGAGACAGAAGCTTTTTCTGAAAAGGTAAAGCATTTGATAAGATTTGCAGAATTAATTGATGGAAAATGGGTTTATAGATATGCATCTCATCCTCGTTTTGGATTTTGGGCATATAATATGCTATATCGTACGTCGCACAGAATTTGTTTATAAATCGAGTCTTTTGTTTTGTTTTTTTTCTTCCTCATTTTCTCTTCGACGTCATCAAAAACAGGGGGTTTTGTGGTTATTTTTGTAAATTAAACTCTTTTTCGAACAAATCGAAACCATGAAACCATTGCATTGCCAAAGAATCTTGCTGAAAAATGCTTTTTTGCTGCTTTTTGTTTTGTTTTTTAGAGTAAATTTTCATCGAAGAATGGCATAAGAAAATTGAATTGAAACCTATGTTATATTTGTTATTATTTTTTAGCTAATTAAATGTTCTTTAATAATCCGCCTTAGCGTAATAAGAATTACGAACTGTAAAAAACACAGAAAGTAAACAAAAACGTCATAATATTTTCTAAGCAAAAAACCGTTACGCTACCTCAAATTTTCAATTTAAATTGGCATAACAAAATTGAGTTACGACTTGCTATTTATTATATACCATTAAAAAGCAGGTAGATAGTACTTTCAGTTCAGCTATTAGGGAAATAAATATAAAAATAATTTATATTTTTTGTTGAAGGAGATAAAATACCTTAAAATCACAGATTTTTTGCTTTTTAACGTCATATTGAGATGATAATATCTTTTGAATACAATAAGTACCCAAGTTAAAGTTTGGTATCATATGAACCAGAAAAGAACAACGATTCCATTTATGTAAAAAAATCTCGTGCGTTTTATTAGTTTAAGCTTTAAAAAAAGAGGAAAAGTAAACAAAGAATTTAGGTTATTTTTATTATTGACGTCAAATATCAACATGACCCCCGGATTTGATAAAAAAATAAAAGTGAATGTCACTCCATTTTCTGCGACGGAAAAGCTAATAGTTAGTTAGTTAGTAGTTTTTATAAGTTGACGACCTTTAATAGTTTAATACTCCATGCTATCTTTTTATAATTTGTTAATTCATAGTTTGAAAGGTAGTTGGCTAACAGTTATAGGTAATAGATGAATATTTTCGTAGTTAGATATTTTGATAGTAGTTAAGGTTTGGTGGTTGGTACTTTGACATTTGTTTGAAAGTTAGTTGGTTAGCTATGATTGTGTAACGTGTGGGATAGTTAATTTATGTGATAGTTACGATTCTCTATTTATTTCATAGTTTGGATAGTGTAGTTTGTTTAATTAGATAGTTTGAAAGTTAGTTAGTTTAATATAGAGAAATATTTTATTTTTCTATAGTTAGTTTGAATTTTCTTTTTTTTTTTTTGTGTGTGTATGGTAAAGAATCAATAAAGATGATAGATGTTAAGAAGTATGTTATTAAAAATTATATGCCACATATCAAAATTGTTTTCAATACGCCTGAATAGATATGCTATGAACAGTATTTTCTCGATGAAACATGTTATTTACTCGATACGGTAAAATTTCCTTACACTTATCATCGATCATGCGTAATTAGTTCAAGAAAAAACATTTCGAGAATTTTGAGAAAATTTAGCAATTGTATTTAC
>CAZKHC010000326.1:0-1636 GCA_964552135.1 uncultured Algimonas sp.
GAATGGTGCTTCAACGCAGGAGATCACAAAAAGCTCCTCAATTAGCTTAAATACAGGTATAAAAAGACTCATCACTAACTCTTAGCTAGTGTCTGGTCGGAAAGACCTCATTCCCTTGCTGGATAAAGAGTAGAGTCTGACCAGACCTTGCGAATCTTTCCATTATCCGACTCTCTAACAGCTCACATCGTCGCAAATTCGTTCCTCAAGCTCGATTATTCGCTCCAAAAAGTCCCTCCCATGAGCCAACATCCAGGTGTGAGAAAATTATTCGATGTTCAACTCGCCCTCGGTGCCATTCCCATTGAAAAAGTCGAAATCCCCATCAAGACCCGCGACGAACTTCCCCCCATCCTCGCCGCCCTCCAATGGATCTTCACCACTCCCGAGGTCAACCGCGAAGTCTTCTCCGTCCTCGAAAGCATCCAGCCCGCTGACAAAAAATCCACCGGTCGTCCCGGCATGGACCTTTGGCAAATCCTCGTCCTTGGAGTCGTCCGTCTCGGTCTTGACTGCAACTACGACCGTCTTCACTACGTCGCCAACTACGACTCCCTCGTGCGTCAACTCCTCGGCCAACCTGCCTTCGACATGACCCTTGAATTTTCCCTCACCGCCCTCAAAGAAAACCTCCCCCTGCTCACCGAAGAACGTCTCGCCCAAATCAACGCCATCATCGCCCGGCACGGTCGCCAGACCCTTCAAAAAAAAACGAAAAAACGTATCAAATCAAAGTCGATAGTTACGTCCTTGAAACAAACGCTCACTTCCCCACCGACCTCAACCTCGCCTGGGACGCCGCCCGTAAAGTCATCGAGCTGACCAGCCGTCTCACTGAGGAAATCGGCCTCTCCGGCTGGCGTAAAAAAGAGCACTGGAAGCGTAGTATCAAGACCCCCATGCGAGCCTGCTCCCGAGCCTGCAAAGGAGGAGGACTCAACAAACCAGAGCGTATCATTACCACCGCCACCTCCTATCTTGCCAAACTCTACCAGCTAGAAGAAAAGTTCTGCGCCACCCTTGAACAGCTTCGTCGCCAGCCCCTTAGCCTCACCCAACTTTACGAACTCGAAATCATCGAAGACTGGCAAGACCTCCTCATCAAACACATCTTCCTCATCAGCGATCGTCTCCTGGAAGGGCGTAAAATTCCCGCCGGAGAAAAACTCTACTCCCTCTTTGAACAGCACACCGAGTGGGTCGCCAAAGGCAAGAGCCGCCCCAGCGTTGAACTCGGTCGCCGCCTCCTGATTGCCACGGACCAATACCACCTCATTCATCACTACAAAGTGATGACCGGCGGCAATGAATGCGCCGAAGTCATCCCACTCACAGACCACCTGTTAGGCACCCTGCCAGCCGGGAAACTGGACAGCATCAGCTTTGATCGTGGCTTTAGCAGTGTGGAAAATAGAGAGCTCTTAGAACTGGAAATCCCCCTCGTCGTCATGCCCAAAAAAGGCAAGCTCAGCCAAGCCGACCGCGAGCGTCAGAGTGACAAGAAATGGCGACAACTGGCCAATGCCCACAGTGCAGTGGAGAGTAATATCAACGCCCTTGAGCACCATGGTCTCAATCGCTGTCCTGACAAACAAGAAGAGGGCTATAAGCGCTACGTCGGGCTGGGAGTCCTTTC
>CAZKHC010000327.1:0-1634 GCA_964552135.1 uncultured Algimonas sp.
GCACGCCGCCAGCGTTCGTTCTGAGCCAGAATCAAACTCTCAGGTTGAGAGTGAACTGACTATGTCGTTGTTGTTCCTACTTATAAATAAGCAAGAACCACTGACGTATGAGATATAAAATATCTCTACGTTTGCGTTCAAAGAAAATTACGAGTTCCTCAAACCATTAAAAATGGTCCAAGCAATGTCATAACTTTCGAAAAGAAACTTCAGACATAATGTCGTTCATTTGATGTGCAGCTTGTTACCAAGTCTACTCACAGCCGAACGCCGCCTGCGTCTCTCTTCCCAATATTTACGATGTCAAATAGCGAAAAAAGCATCTCTACTTCTTCCAAATTAAAAGCCCCGCTCATTGAGTAGGGCTCCGCATCTCACTGGGCGACTAGGTGTCTCTCAGCGAGGAGCGCTATATAGGGGGGTGAATTTTTTCTCGCAACACCTTTTTTCGCAAAACCTGCATAAAAATGCTTTTCTTTGCAGGTCTTGGCACGCGTGATACGAAAACCCCCATAAAACCGCGGTTTTAAAACCACTCTTATCCACAGGGACCCCAGAAATGACCATCAAATCAAAGCTAAACATCGGTTTTTCAGCCGTTTTGAGTCTTTTGACGCCATTATTTCTATACGGATGCGTATCAGAAACTGGAGACAATAGCAATTCACGCGAATCCAGCCCCTTAAATCAAAATCAAAATACATCAGAGAATCGCCAGAAAAACACAGGAAACGGTCCAAAAAACATAATTATATTCATTGGCGACGGCATGGGCGTCTCCACAGTAACCGCTGCGCGCATCTTTGACGGTCAATCTAAAGGCTTAAAGGGCGAGGAAAATTCGCTCGCTTTCGAAGATTTCGACAATGTGGCGCTCATCAAGACCTATAATACCAACGCTCAAGTCCCGGATAGCGCCGGAACGGCCACAGCGATATTGTCTGGATATAAGACAAATATCGGCGCCGTTAATGTTAAGCCCGCCAAAAGCGCTCAGAAAATGGTGCTGAATAGCTGCGTTTTGAAAAACTCGCCGCGAACTTTAACACAGCGCGCTAAAAAAACGGGACGGTCCGTTGGTGTCATTTCTACAGCGCGGATCACTCATGCGACACCGGCCGCCATGTATGGACACGCAGTCGATCGAGGCTGGGAAGCCGATGCAGATGTCGATGCACGGGCCGTCAAAGTGAATTGCAAAGGCCTAGCTGCGCAGCTTTTGGAGAGTTCCGTCGACATCGCCTTGGGCGGCGGACGCAATAAATTCACAAATGAACAGATCGCAGCTTGGGAAAATAAGGGGGGCCGTTTCTTGGAAACCGCAAATGATATGACCGAAAATTCCGGTGCGGTTCCAATCTTAGGCTTATTCAATGATGATCATATGAGCTACGAGGCCGATAGAAGCGCAACGAACGAACCATCGCTGACGCAAATGTTGCGATATGCGAAGGATAATATGTCCAATGAAAATGGTTATGTCATCATGGTCGAAGCGGGCCGCGTTGATCATGCCCACCACGACACCAACGCGTACCGGGCCATGCGAGATATGCAGGCCCTTAACGCAGCCGTCGAGGACGCCGTTCGCACGGCCGGCGATGATACACTTATCATCGTGACAGCAGATCACA
>CAZKHC010000328.1:0-1629 GCA_964552135.1 uncultured Algimonas sp.
AGATTTTGCAGCTGGGATTCGCCGAGCGAGTTCAGACGAGCTTGAAGGCGCTCCCGAATGTCATCTGCTGCAGCAGCTTGAAAAGAGCCGGGGTGCGGGGCCGAACGCGAGTTCGACCCGCCAGTTAAGTCAAACTCCGCAGGAGTAGTATACGCCTCAACGTCCGTGGTTCGATACGGATTGCCCGCTGGCACGACAGCCCTTGTCTCACCGGATGACAGACGGGCGTGTGCAGTTGAAGACCCCGCAGGGGTAGTACGCGGAATGGGAGGCATGGAGGAGGGCTCCTTGCTTGAGCCTCGTGCAGAGTGGGTGGGGCGGAAAGGATGTACGGCGGCAGCCGGAGGTTTGAGGGGAGGGGGACCCATGATTTCACCCCAAGGGGCGTACGGGATGTCGGGGTCGATGTAGGGCTTCACCTCGCAGGTGCTCGGATTCTGGAAAAGGGGTGTGTGGGACTTGTTGCTCATGCCGAGTAGGGTGTCGTCGGGGCACAGTCAAATAACCTCGCAGAGGTATCAAGCTATAAGGACACCCTCGCAGAGGATGAATTGAATATGGCGGGAGAGGTTCGAAGATTCAAGCTCGTTCTCACGTGGACAATTGCTTTGAATTCAAAGGGGGTATGCACCATTAACCGACGGCCGGCAACATCCCAAGCTTGGGTGATTAATCGGAGATTCGGGGAAAAGTGGGTTGCATTCAGGCAATGATGAAGGTGAATGCTTACGTGTCACCCGCTGGGTGTTGATCTTGCTGACACCCCGTCATACTGTACGCGTGGATGATACTTTGGCTCCGGGATATGATTGTTCAAGGTGAGCCGTACTGTAGCTGATAATTTAATTTTTGTAAGTAGGTAGTCTAGCCCTATAGGGGTCAAGTTGGGGCCCTATCGGGGATGTGGCCCCGCCGTCCTAATGTATTTAGGCCGGGCCCCCACCTTACTGCATGCAGCAGAGAATAAACGGGTAGACAACCTTGGGGGTAAAATCTTATGCTTCTGCGAAGTCGTACCTTCACGTATATTGTCGCCGACCCACGTGGCGATTCTTCTCATTGAAGTTTGACTACTCGGGTACGAGTGTTGGCCTTGGCCCGGCGAACTACCTTCAAATCCCCTGCGGGGTTGTTTCCAAATAGTGAGGCCGTCTACGCTCACTAGGGTATCGGTACCTGGCCCGTACTGTGGACACCTGCTGGTGATTGTTATCCTTGGGCCGCTACCCTAGCGTCCCGGGGCTCTGGCAGCGCCAGTGGAGGAGGTGAAACTACTTGCATAGCTAACCCTTCGGTGGGTTGGGGACTGTAAGCTAGTGAACCCTCTGCCTCTATTGAGGTATATTTTTCGACTAGCCCTCGCAGGGATTCCCGGCTATTAATCCGCTCTACCACGCTACCACTGCCGTGGTTGGGGATACTTGGGCTATTGAGACTCCCTAGACGTGGGGAGGCTCTAAGTCCTACATTTTGGTCTCCCGACCTAGAATCTCTGCTAGAGAAATATACTTCAAGTTGCTAAAGCATTTCGCCGCGTTGGCGTGACAAACCGCTGGTAAGCGTGAACACCATATAACCGCTGGTAAGCGTGAAAACCAATCGCTGGCAAGCGTGAACACCACATAAGTC
>CAZKHC010000329.1:0-1629 GCA_964552135.1 uncultured Algimonas sp.
CCGTATATGGTAAAAACCTAGCTAATGAAGTGCTCAATCAAACGATCAATTCATTTCCTGGATTTACCGGACCTCCTGGACCAATTGCTAATGCTGGTTCCATTCAGCCTGTTCAAAAAGGACGTGTCATTGGCGCGGAAGTAACATATAATTTTTAACGTCTATATTACAATTACGGGGCCTGAAATCACCTGCCAACAGAGATGTTGGTGGGTGTTTTCATGAAAGTATGACGCTCATCCCTCACGATCTACTTTCTAAAAGAAGCATTAGATAAAACTTGTTCGAGTAATTACAGTTTTATGAGTTCGCGAACTTAAGATGTGTATTGTCTTCATAGACGGCTAGAGCATGAGCCAGCCAGCCTATACACCGCCCGGCGGCTATGAGAGCTCTCAATTGACTTGGCATATTTAATTTCTGTGCCAAGAATCCTGCTGAAAAAGCTAAACTCGGAGCCTTTCCCGTAAGGTCCTCAATCATATCAGCCGCCAAATATAGTTTTTGAGCGTCTTGGTCATCCGGAAGATACTCATTTGTCAAGTTTATGAGCAAAACACCCCGGGGGTCTTTCGCGCCATAAACGGGACTCCCAACGCCCGGTAAAGGGGCTCCGTCTTGTAGGCGGCTTGTTATTGCGCGAGTTGGATCGGATGTATTCATGATTTCTGTCATAAATTGCATAAGGGGTTGCCCAATCCCTTTCATCATATAAGAACCCTGCCATCCAATCAAAGCTGCGGAGACGACACTATATGGTGTGTTTCCAGCATAAGCTGAATTTCGGGCAATTTGCATGGCTGGCCCTTGTTCATGATCTGCGGCTAAGATAAGGAAAATTCTCAAGAGTTCAGCATAACCTTCACCGAGATCATTTTTAGACCCGATAAATTTGTGTAGAGGCGTTTCCACTGGATAGTTTTTTCCAACAATAAAACTCGCCAGTAAACGCAAGACATCAACAGCCGTTCTTGCGGCTCCTTCTGGTGTTAAATTATAAGACCTGGGTAACTCCTGCTCTATAGTTGCAGCAAGTGAAACATATTGTGCCAATGGATTTAATGTTAAGATATTTTTACGGATAGCTTCGAATTTTGATGACGTAGGAAAAATTGTTTCCTTGTCAAAGAGAGATATATCACTTTTCCAAAGTAAGCTGGCTACTGATTCAACACTTTCCGTGCGGGCTAAACTGAGCGCATCTACCCCTCGATAGAGAGGCCCAGACTCCGTAATTTTAGTAATATAATTATCTTTTATGTTTGGAGAATAATAAAAATTAGGATCGTCTTTAAATCCTTTTCTCTTTCTCTTTAAGGCTTCAATATCAGTTCGCAAATATCCCTTTTTTCGCGAATTTTCGAGGGATTGTGATTTAATGAGCCCGCGGCTAACATAAGCATATAAAGTTGTGACACTAATCCCAAGGTCTTTGGCCGCATCATCCGCCGTCAGATAAAAGTTGGGATCAAATTTATACATTGAACTTAAACAGAAAATACATGTTGATTTTATAAATCAACATTAGTATAAGTGTCAATATGGAGCCTCATGAATTGTGGCTTGAAAAACTTTGCGGTTTCAACTGGTCGTCGCAACACTTTAGTATTTTACTAAACTGGAGTGAGT
>CAZKHC010000330.1:0-1620 GCA_964552135.1 uncultured Algimonas sp.
TTTTTTTTTAATTATTTATAAATGCTCTATATGATGAAAAAAAGCATTTTTCAAAACCTTGCAGTCTGAACTTTTATTTTTGTCGAGATACACACTCTCAAAGTTCCTTCAAAAATCCGACCACTTTAAAAAATGAAAACTCATTTAATATTAATGTATGCATGACGTAGAGGGAGGTCAACAGAAACTCGCGTTCAAGAAACCAAGGGTAAATATAAACAGATAAAAACGAATTTTGTTGTTAGAAAAGATAAGAAAAAATGGTAAAAGCCTGAGCTGCTGCTTATGGTTGCTCTAATTGGTACTCTACAGGAAAAGAAGTTAGTTTTCATAAGATTCCTAAACACGACAGGCAGAAAGTACGAAGGAAATGGCTAAACAACATTAAAAGAGATGGATCATCCAAAAGATGACTACTTTTATAGATATAAAACAGGGATTATTGGTTAAGCCCTGGGTTTTTCAAGTGCAGTATATTGCAAGACTCGATGGTCAAATGTCAAATAGAGCATCACAGGGATGCCCAACGCCATTTTCTGTAACATACTAGTGTATACACTTAAAAAGATATGGTAAGCAAAGTGCAATGCTTGGGTATTCCACAAACTCTTGATATTTATATATTGTGTAGGTTAATTAATTGTATTTTTATAGATTATTGTAATTACGCGTATGGAACGCGGTGATAACAAATCTGTAAATAGTAACCATTATACGAGGTCATCAGTTGAAGATTCTGCCAGTCACAGAGGTTTTTGGCCCAGTCCAAATAAGGACTACTTCGATAACCTCTCTTAGTAGTGGGCCACGCTAAATGGTATATTAGTGTCCTCAATTTAATGGTATATTTATTATATTAGTATTTCCTAGTAGTGCTGTGATAGCGTTACTTACTAGATTTTGTATTTAGGTTTAAAGGATTTTTGAAAACATGAAACTTGGTGTAGATGAAGTCAGTTTAAGTGATGGTTCAACTTCAACGTGTGTGTTGTCGCATACTTCAGTTATATTTTCATTTCTAACTGAACTTGAATATTGTTCATCATCTGATGAAACCAAAGGTTCAAATTCGTATGGTTTTAGCTTAGAGAAATCATTTATCAAAGCCCCTAATGAATAATCGTTTTTGTTTGACATATTCTATTTTTTTACTTTCGCGAAAAAATGTTTTGAAATTGTCGAGTAATTAACCTCGTTGAATTCTTTCCTAGAGTATTTTATCTTGTTTTGTTTATTTTGAACATTATCTGTTTTAAATCTTTTATTTTTTTGTGCATATTTTAAAGTTTGTTTACATACGGGTGTTGCACATTTGTGTGATTATATCAGCTATTTTTTTATCACACAATTTTAACATAATACCATAAACATAACTAACATAACATAAACTAAACTTAAATACAACATCTCTATTTTTTCCTAGTTTCTTGGTTATTCTTCAAAGTCCTTGACCTCTGCCTACGTCACTCGATCGAGTTCTTTTATTTGCGTAACCATTTATAAAAAACTTCAGTTCTGGCTAACTTTAAAAGCAGATATTTCGAAAACCAGAAAAGGTTTTTCGATGAAATAAAAAACGTTTTCTCACTTTTGACAAGTACTTTCAAAATAAACAAAAAT
>CAZKHC010000331.1:0-1609 GCA_964552135.1 uncultured Algimonas sp.
CGTATGGTTGATTTGCATCTGACCCATCTTTGGGACGATTATCCGGCTATACAGGCTTGGCTTGAAAGGGCTATGGCGCGTCCATCATTTGATATAGCCTATTATGAAGGCACACGGTTACAATCGGAATATGAAGCGCGCCAATAAGTTATCTCTGCCTTGTAGTGAACTATGAAGTATTATATTTCATTCACTTAACTCATTAAAACCCAATTCAAGTCGTTATTTATGAATAAAATTTATAAAAATTGTGAAGCTATTCTATCCGATTTAACATTTGATGGCATGACGGTTATGAGTGGAGGGTTTGGCCTTTGTGGTATTGCTGAGAATTTGATTGCTGCGCTACGCGATAGCGGCGTCCAAAACCTTACCGTCGTTTCCAATAATGCCGGTGTTGACGGCTTTGGCTTAGGCCAGCTTTTAGAAACCCGCCAGATTAAAAAAATGGTCAGCTCCTATGTCGGCGAGAATAAAGAATTTGAACGCCAATATCTCGGCGGGGAGTTAGAGCTTGAATTTAATCCCCAAGGGACTTTGGCCGAACGCATTCGAGCAGGCGGGGCGGGTATTCCGGGGTTTTATACCAAGACAGGCGTTGGCACACTTATCGCTGAGGGTAAAGAGCATAAAAAATTTCCCGCTTCTGACGGGACAATGGAAAATTACATCATGGAAACGGGTCTTAAGGCTGACCTTTCTATCATAAAAGCATGGAAGGGTGACGCCGAAGGCAATCTCATATATAAAGCTACGGCGCGCAACTTTTCGCCAATGATGGCTATGGCCGGAAAAGTCACTCTTGCAGAAGTAGACGAAATTGTACCTGTTGGCACGCTTGACCCGAACTTCATTCATACGCCCGGAGTCTTTGTGCAGCGTATCGTCGAGGCCTCGTGCGAGAAACGGATTGAACAGTTAACATTGCGGGAACGCGTATCATGAACCAAGAAAAAACAGGGTGGACACGTGATGAAATGGCGGCCCGGGCTGCCCAAGAACTCCTCGATGGATTTTATGTTAATCTGGGTATCGGGATTCCCACATTAGTGGCCAACCACATTCCTGAAGGCATGAATGTTACACTTCAATCGGAAAACGGGATGCTCGGCATGGGACCTTTCCCTTATGAAGGCGAAGAAGATGCCGACCTCATTAATGCTGGAAAACAAACTATCACTACGCTCCCTAAATCTAGCTTCTTTGACAGTGCAACGAGCTTTGCCATGATCCGCGGCGGGCATATAGATTTATCCATTCTTGGCGCTATGGAAGTAGCGGAGAATGGCGATATAGCTAATTGGATGATTCCAGGTAAAATGGTTAAGGGCATGGGCGGGGCTATGGATTTGGTCGCGGGTGTTAAACGCTGTGTTGCATTGTTTGACCACACAAATAAGCGCGGTGAAAGTAAGTTCCTTAAGGCCTGCACCCTGCCTTTAACGGGCCAAAATTGTATCGATATGGTGATTACAGATTTGGGTGTATTTGAACGCCAAGGTCATCCAAAGCGCTTTAAACTCACTGAAATCGCAACAGGTGTGACACTCGAAGAAATTAAAGCGAAGACCAAAGCCGATATCATCTTTTAAGATTGACCTGCTCAGGC
>CAZKHC010000332.1:0-1600 GCA_964552135.1 uncultured Algimonas sp.
TGGTTCGGAAGAAATAGGAATCCCAAAAGTTAAATTGTCACCGCAGCCTAGTAGTTTCATTTATTAGTACAATGCCATCATCGTAGCTTGCGGAGGCTCTGATTAATTTTTCTACTTCCTCAATATCATTTTTGCATGCGGGTAGCTTCTTTTCATTTATGTAGTCGGAGCTACCAATAAGTATAAATATGTTTTCCGATTTAATGCTTTTTTTAGCCATTTTTCTCCCCCTTCAACCGCTGCATTTCATCGCGTAATCTCGCCGCTTCTTCAAACTCCAGATTTTCCGCGGCGACGAACATGCGTTTTTCGAGTTCTGCTAAAACCGCCGTGAGGTTGCCGCCGATATAGGCTTCTTGTTCGCCCTCTGCGACTTCCAAGTATTTCTTTTTGAACTGCCCTGACGGGGTGTAGCGGTCGGCTTCTTTTTTGATTTGTTCGGCGGCCATGGAATCGCCGACCACATCCGAGACGCCGCGTAAGACTGTTTTTGGTGTAATCCCGTATTTTTCATTATGGGCGACTTGGCGTTTGCGGCGGCGGTCGGTTTCGTCCATGGCGCGTTGCATGGAGCCTGTCACGCGGTCGGCATAAAGCACGACTTGGGCGGCGCTGTTACGGGCGGCGCGGCCAATGGTTTGTACAAGCGACGTTTCGCTGCGCAGAAAACCTTCTTTGTCTGCGTCCAATATCCCGACAAAAGCACATTCGGGAATGTCGAGACCTTCCCTCAAAAGATTAATCCCGATCAGCACATCAAATTTACCCAGCCGCAAATCGCGGATAATTTCAATGCGCTCTAATGTGTCCACATCACTATGCATATAGCGCACGCGAATGCCTTGATCATGCATATATTCGGTCAGGTCTTCGGCCATTTTCTTGGTCAAGGTCGTCACTAGAGAGCGATAGCCGTTCTTTGCTACGCGCTGCACCTCGTCAATGACATCATCGACTTGGCTGGCCCCGTCCAGCGATACGGGCCGCACCTCGACGGGCGGGTCGATGAGCCCCGTCGGGCGAATGACTTGCTCGGTAAAGACGCCTTCGGTCGCCGCCATTTCCCATTTGCCGGGGGTGGCCGAGACATGGACGGTTTGCGGGCGCATGGCGTCCCATTCCTCGAATTTGAGCGGGCGGTTATCCAGACAGCTGGGCAGACGAAAGCCATGTTCGGCCAGCGTGCCTTTGCGGTTGGCATCGCCCTTACTCATCGCGCCGATTTGCGGCACGGTGACGTGGCTCTCATCGGTAAAGAGGAGCGCATTTTCAGGCAGATATTCAAACAGAGTTGGCGGCGGCTCCCCCGGTTTCCGCCCCGTTAAATACCGCGAGTAATTTTCAATGCCGGTGCAAAAGCCCTGCGCGGCCATCATTTCCAAATCAAATTCTGTGCGCTGGGACAGGCGTTGCGCTTCCAGTAATTGCCCATTGGCCTCATATTCTTCCAGCCGCGCAATCAATTCTTTCTTGATACCCTTCATCGCGGCCTGAATGGTCGGGCGCGGGGTGACATAATGGGAGTTGGCATAGACGCGCACACCTTCTAGCGTATGTGTGCTTTTCCCCGTTAGCGGGTCAAAGGCGGTGATAGAGTCAA
>CAZKHC010000333.1:0-1597 GCA_964552135.1 uncultured Algimonas sp.
ATTTGAATAATTAATCAAAAAATAAATGTAAACCCCTTGTTTTTATATTATTGATCAATTATTCAAATATTATGATTTCAATCTCTAAGTTTTTCACGCCTTTGATCCAAGTCCTCATCTTCCAATAAAAGATGCATGGAGCGCTGTCGCCTCAAGGGTGATTCCACACCAAAATTCGAGACTGGTTTAACATGGTTGATATTTATACGTTATATGGTCTGGATTTTTCCCTCTTTACAGGCAAAGCGCGGTCTTATTTGCGCAAAAAAGGGATTCCCTTTGAGGAAATTAACGTCCGCTTCGGGAAGACTAGAAACTTTATTATCAAGCGCACCGGGGTAAAGTTTATTCCAGTGGTGCACACACCCGATGATAGGGTTATTCAAGATACAACCGTTATTATTGATGAACTCGAAAAACGTTTTCCCGAACATTCTGTCTACCCCGACACACCCAAACAAAAGCTAGTATCACTCTTGCTGGAATTATATGCCGATGAATGGTTATTTATTCCTGCCCTGCATTACCGATGGCATTACATAGAGGAACAATACCATTATCTCTATAATAAATTTGGCGCAATCATTTGGGGAAACGCACCCGGCCCTCTGCGTCGCTGGCTCGGCAAGAAAGTAAGTTCCGAGTTCAGGAATATGCTGCCGGCTCTTGGTGTGACGGAGGCCAATTATCGATCAATCGAAGCTTCCTATAAGAATTTTCTAAAAGACTTTAATGCTCACCTGGAAATTCATGATTATGTAATGGGCAGCAAGCCGTGCATTGCGGACTTTGGGTTTATGGCGCCGCTATACGGACATTTATATCTGGATCCAGCGCCGGGTAAGCTCATGCGGAAACTGGCCCCCGCAGTGGTTCGATGGGTAGAAAGAATGAACGATGGTGAAATTGCAATGCGAAAAGGGGCGTTCTTGGATAACGACCAAATTCCGGAAACACTTTTGCCGATTCTAAAGCGTATGGCTACGGAACAGCTGCCTACTTTGTTAGACATCGACCAGCGGTTGACAGCGTGGCGTAAAGAAAACCCTAATGCGAAGGAGATAGATCGTTATATTGGCTGGCATAGTTTTGTGGTTGAGGGTGTTACCGGGACAAGGCGAGCGCAAACTTACCCTAATTGGATGTTTCAGCGATCAATCGATTTTTATCAATCATTAGAAAATACCACTGATGTCGATCATCTGCTCACGCAAGTCGGATTTGACCGCGTGTTACAAACCGGTTTGAAAAATCGTTTAGTGAGACGCAATAATCGATTGGAGTTTGGGGCTTAGTTCATATTCATAAGTGCTAATTTGTAGTTACCCTCTATCTTGGAAAAGAACATCAGGTTCTCCTATTCCCCATTCGATTAAGTCTATCAACAAAACATATACGGTATCATATATGTTATGACGGTTTATTTTTGAATAAATATTCTATAATTTATACATCACCCCTTGTTTTTATATTGTTGATCGGTTATTCAAAAATATGACCTTAGATATCTCAACCTCCCGTTCCGCAAAACAAGGCGCTGGTCGTCCAAGAAAATTTGATCGCGATGATGTTGTTGCAAAAGCGATGCGTGTATTTT
>CAZKHC010000334.1:0-1597 GCA_964552135.1 uncultured Algimonas sp.
TAAGGGCGCATGGAACACACTTTGAACAACAGTTCAAACAATGGGTAGGAACAGAGCACATCGTTAGGCAAATCTATTCAGACAAACACTATCAGCGCATTCCCTCAACCGCTCGATATAAAGCCTTGTTAGGCTAATATTAATCTAAAAACCGCATCGAATCGCATCAAGCGAGACCCTCTCTCGCCCAGCACTCATCAATTCAACGATTATTTGTCAAATCTTGAGCCAAACGGTTAGAAATTTACCTAGAACTCAAACTTAGGAGCCAACCTCTGGCGAGATCCGAACTAAGACTTCTCTTATGATGTGTGTCCTAGTTTCTGTAGTTTCTGCTAGTTTCTGCTTGATCAGTCCGTTGACGAGCTGCAAGTTGACCTTGACGAGTGGCTCATCAAATACAATACTGAACGAACTCACCAAGGCAAAGTGTGCTGCGGGAGAACGCCGATGGAAACACTCATCGACGGTAAATCAATCTGGAAGGCGAAGTTTTTGAACTAAACCGAACCTGACAGTCAGTTACGGATAAACCGGTAACTGTCAGATCAAGTCTGAAGTTCTACAACTAAGAGGCACTAACCACTCAAAACGGACTCTGGGAAAACGTGTCCCTATTTATTTTAACAATCAAATTATCAAATTTTGTTGAAACTATATATAATCCGCAACTTCTTTATAGGGATATTAATTTAAAAAGGATCTTTTTCATGTCTTTTTTATTTTTATGTTCAAAATCAACAACACTCACATACATATTGTTATGAAAAAACTAAAGAATATAATGTTACTCAACTTTGTGATTGCTACAGCCATACTTTTAAGTGGATGTGCCGCAACTGCTGTTAAATCTCGCACTATCTCTATTAGTGCTCCTGCACTTATTTCAGGAGAAATTAGAACAATAAACATAAGTTCAGAGAACGCACATACCATAAAGCCATCGAGCGCACTATGCGGTGCTTGGTCTTATGCGATAGATACTTCAAGCGTTGGTGAATCTATAAAAGCGTCTATCGAATCGAGTTTTGACAATACCGTCGGCTCTCCTTCATTTGATGTGGATGTTGATATAGATCAAGAGCTTGAAATCTCATTCAGTCCCGGGTGGTGGTCATCGACGGCAGAAGGTGAAGCGGAGTTAGATGCGAGAGTTACGGTGAGAAAAAATGGAGAACATTTGTTTAGAAAAACGTACAACGTTTCAGCAGACGAAGCCAAAACTTCTGGCTGCCCACAAGCTAACAAGTTGTTAGTGGCCGCTGTTGAAGATTCAACTAAGAAACTGGTTAATCAAATTGTTGAAGACCTAGAGTTAGAAATAGCTCGCCGCAATTAGATCGATATAGTTTAATCGAATTTAAAAAAGAGGCTGACGCCTCTTTTTTATTGTCTTAGCACTACTCTAAAAGTGCAGTATATTCTAGTCAGAGTAACATATTTAAGATTGACTAAGCATCACACCATCTCTTTCTGATTCTCTGCCGATATTTCTAGTCAGGGGCCTGTCGGATAATTCACGCAAGACCCATCGAATTTGAGACGCGGATTTTAGTCACCAGTGCGCCGGTTTAATTTAGTTACGCCGCACTGCGCA
>CAZKHC010000335.1:0-1596 GCA_964552135.1 uncultured Algimonas sp.
GTTTTATATTTGACCATATGTTTGTGATTCGTCAAATAGGTAATTGCTCTTTTTACATTATATTCTTGAGTTGGCTTTAACTCTTTCTCCTCTAGAATTGCTTTCCACTCTTCTAGCACTTTATCTGTTCGACTATTTAATAAGAGCCGAGCTTGCCTTTCTACCCAAGCTTCTCGATCCAAACTTTTCTCTCCTAATTTAGCATTGGCTACCGTCCAAACATATTCTAGCAAATGAATGAAATCTAATATACATGCTTCCACACGATTGTCTACTCCTTTTTCTTTTATCATTTTTAATACCGCTTGTTCCAAGGCTCTATCTCCATCTATTAGTACAACTATTCCTTTGGTATTCGTCCTATCTCGTTCCAGTATATTATCAATTCCATAACCAATCGCTTTTACTTTATCTGATAAAAATGCTCGAATATGTTTATGCTCATGCCATTCATGCTTTGGTCTTCGCTCGTCCAATACTACTACTTCCTCTTTATGGAAAAGTGCAGAAATTATTTCTTCTACACTCCGTTTCTTTGCTGTAAATGAACTACTTACACTTAATGTCGCTTCTTTTTTTACGCCTCTCTTTTGACCCTTGCTCAATCGGGTAGATGGGTTTTCTTTTGCTCGTTCTGTCTCAGAGCGTTTTATTGGTATGCCTTTACCATCATAACCAAGACTAAAATGAGTACCTTCTTCCTGCTCTTCCCAATTCTTATTCTCATAGTAGTTCTCTACATCTTTGGACAATCTAGAGGTCTGTCTACCACTTTGTATTCCCCATAAAGAATGGCCTAGTATTCGTTCTAATTGTTTTACACTTTGATCGAAGTCCATTTCTACCGCACCATAACTCATCCAATCTGTTAGCACATACGAATAACTATCTTTTGGTAAGCCTAGGGCTTCATCTAATGCATAATAGGTCTTATCCGCTTTGGAATAATATTTAATCCGATTCACTTCAGTCCTACCAAATAAACTAAAATAAGGGCTACTGATCCTACCTTTATTTCGCATCTTTCTGCCTTGACTATCTTTTGGTATTCCTTTGAGTACCGTTATTTCGCTAACTAGAAAAATATAATAACTTAGCATCTGCAAACCTAATTGTAACAAGGAGCGAAATAAACTTAACTCTACTTCGTGTAAGGCTTGTCCTTTCTTTGAATCCTTTTCCAAGCATGTCATTATTTCTTCTAATTCCTTGCGTACCTTTTCTTTTTTTCGTTCCTTTAATCCCATGAGTGTACCTTATTGTTTTGTGATGATTACTTTAAGGTAAGGGAGTTTTTACTCCCTTTCACTCTTTTAGGTTGCCCCAACTTTGTTTTACACTCTATTGAATGTATGGTTTTGACTTTTACATACGGATATTACTTCTCCTTTTTCCATTTTTGTTTTCTAATTTAGATCTGTTCCTTACTGTACAGCAAGGCATTCGCTTTCTATTGCATCCTTTATTTATATTTTACAGACTGCCAATATTTTCTCATTTACTCATCTATTCATTTACTCATTGAGTACTTCCTCTGTACTCAAATAACTAGTTGACAACTAGGACAGACCACTTTATTGCCCTTCTTTTCCAATT
>CAZKHC010000336.1:0-1595 GCA_964552135.1 uncultured Algimonas sp.
TATCCGTAAGCAAAGTTTCGGTCCCTGGCGTCGGCGCGGGGTCCGAGCCGTTATGGGTGTCATTTATCGTGATATCTCGAATAATCTCATTCCCATTATTGGTGACAGTATACGTATAGGTAACGATATCCCCTACTGCATAAGGTCCTGGATTACTCGCCGCTTTCGTCATCGTTAAAGATGGAGCCGGCGCGTCCTCAACCGGCGTATTCACAGTATTAGAATCCATCGATGTCGTCAGTTCATCAGAGACGACAGAGGCCGTATTGACTACCTCTCCCGCCGCCGCTTCGGCCGCAGTCACAACATGATCGCCCGTTAAGACGCAGGTCGCGCCAATGGCCAGAGTCGGGCAAGTGAAGCTATTTGGAGTAAGCTGAGCATCAGAGACAACAACGTTAGTCAGTATCACATCGCCTGTATTTGTAACCGTCACGTCATATTCAAGCGTATCGCCAGCTGTAATATCACCGGAACTATCCGCATCTGTCGTAAGTGTCGGAACCGCCTTCACATTCGTCAGGCTCGGAGATGTCGCCGCCGAAGCAAATGGTGGAGGTGCATCCACACAAGACATACCGTCATGAGCACTCGACTGCGCTGCGCTTAAAGTTGAACCGATTGTTGGAGTTGTCGTCGCATTCAAAACCTCATAGATGGTGCCGTCACCATTAGCGCTGAAATATAAGCTACCATTGCTTGCAGCCCATGCCGCACCAAAACCATCATTTGGCAAGCCAGGAACTGTTACGCGTCTGGACATTCCGGTGGACAGATTCCAAATCATAAGGTCGCTATTTCTGGCACCCACGATAAGTTGGTCGCTACCTACTTCAACATATGCATAATCGAGAGTATTTTGAAGACTTGATGATCCAGCTTCTAGTATAAACGGAACTTGGCCTGTCGCTAGCGTATCAACGTTAATAAAATTGAGGCGAGTTGAATTTCCTGCGTAAAACAGTCGGTTGTTGCGATCAATTGCACCGCGCGGCGACGTAATCCCAAAATCGCCGAGATCGTCGATGTTGCCATCGCTGCCAACCCTGATAAGATGTCCAGCAATTGCACCCTCTTGCCCGAGCCCATAAACGTAATTGTCGTTTATGTTGTGCCCGGTAGCATTATATTGAGGCTGTTGAGGACCGATAGGCGTGTAGACGCCCGTCGCAATGTTCAACAACGACAATTGACCGTCAATGACCTCATAAAACTCTGAAGTACATCCGAAGTCGGGAAGTGTAGATTGCGCATGGGCGACACCGCCAGAAAGAGCCATTAAAGATGACGACATCAACGCCCATACTGCAGTCATAAGTCGGGATATGCGCGGAGTTTGTCGGCCAAGTACAAGGTCCTTATTGATAATTGGGAAACCTCTTTTAGCCTCATTTACGGATGTATTTATATTCTTATATGGAACCATGATTCAACACTCCTTAGCCATGGCCCAAATGAGCCAGAATTTTTTGAAGTTTGAGATCGTGGACTTATCGCCTCACCACAGTTTGTACCAATCAGTACTCACGCAAACATTCACCTAAGAGTTGTATAATAAGATACAGTTTACACCGCGTTAAAAAGGACGGTATATA
>CAZKHC010000337.1:0-1577 GCA_964552135.1 uncultured Algimonas sp.
ACTAAACTCTACGAAATTATGGAAAGATAAAAATGGCGCCTCAAATCTCTAGAAAACTATTATTGTCGAAACAGACGGTTCAGTTGAAAAACTGACGCTGAACCGCCCTAAATTTCTGAATACCTTAAATCTCGAAAGGATAGAGGAACTTTCAGCGCCTTCATATTTAAAGGGCTTCTATAATAGTGACATTCGCCACGCCGCCGCCTTCGCACATGGTTTGCAATCCCCATCGCTTGCCTCTTGTTCTTAAGGCATGCACCAGGGTCCCCATTAGTTTAGTGCCTGTCGCGCCGAGTGGATGTCCCAGCGCTATCGCTCCGCCATTGACATTGAGCTTTTCCGGATCAGCACCGGTATGTTCCAACCACGCCAATGGCACCGGCGCAAAAGCTTCATTCACCTCATAAAGGTCGATATCCTCAATCTTCATCCCTGCGCGCTTAAGGGCTTTGTCAGTTGCGAAAAGAGGTTCCTCCAGCATGATAACTGGATCACCGGCGGTCACCGTCAGATTATGAATGCGTGCCAACGGCGAGAGATTGTGGTCTTTTAAGGCTTGCTTAGAGGCAATCATGATCGCAGAAGACCCATCACATATCTGGCTGGCATTGGCAGCCGTTAGAACACCACCTTCCATCAAAATATTCAATGTTGCGAGTTTTTCCATCGTGCCGGGGCGAATGCCTTCATCATGCTGATGTAAAACACCATTGCCTTCTTTATCCCTCCCTTTTAGAGGCACAAGCTCATTTTCAAAAACTCCCGCATCACGGGCAGTTACGGCTTTATCGTGACTCAATAAAGAAAATCTATCGAGTTTCTCTCGATCATATCCATATTTTTTCGCCATCATTTCAGCTCCAATGAACTGGCTAAATCCTTTAACATTATAGCTGTCTTGGACAGATTTTGGATTAGGATCCGATGGCACGCCGAATACCTCTCCAGCGCGAGCATTAATACCCATCGGACAACGTGTCATGCTCTCGACCCCGGCTGCAATAACAAGGTCTTGAGTACCTGACATAATAGCCTGCGCGGCAAATTGAATACTTTGTTGCGATGACCCGCATTGCCGATCAATCGTTACAGCGGGTACACTTTGAGGCAGGTTAGATGCGAGTACTGCCGTACGGCCAACCTGAAGGCTTTGTTCACCTGCTTGAGAAACACATCCCATGATCACATCTTCAATAGCGGTTGGATCAATGCCAGTCTCTTCAACGACAGCGTTGAGTGTCTGTGCCCCTAAATCTGCGGGATGCCATTCTGCGAGGGCACCTCCTCGCCGACCACCCGGGGTTCTACGTGCTGCAACGATATAAGCTTCTACCATAAATATCTCCTTGAAGTGGTATTTGAACTAATTTCTTGACAGGCTCGAACTATATATTAATTAATTGAACAATTAATATTAAGTCAACAACACAATTTGTAAAAATTATTACTGACTCAATATGAGGAAAATATAATGGAATTGCCTAGCAAACTCGAATCCATGATTGAGCGGTTTTATCATTGGGAACGCACAACACCTGAGAAAACTTTCATGCGCCAACCCAAAGGCGATAACT
>CAZKHC010000338.1:0-1574 GCA_964552135.1 uncultured Algimonas sp.
AAAAATGTTTTTCTCGCTAATTAATCACCGAGGGACTTTTGATAATTGCAAAGCACGACGGTAGTTGTATTCAGACCATAGCAACGTGTAAATAATGGGAACAGCTAATTTCACTTTGACTTCACTTTTCAATCCGTGTACCGAAAGTGTAATTCAATATTCGAATTAAAAACGAATTGAAAATTGCTTTTTTTTCATTTTTCAATTTTTATTTTCAAATTGAAAATTCAAATTTGAATTTAATTTTTCAATTTTCAATTTTCTTTTTCAAATTGAAAATCGAAATTTAATTTTTCAAACTTCAATTTTCAATTTTCTTTTTTGATTGAAAAATAATAACCCTAATTTTAACCCTATTCAGGCCGGGGGGGTCATTTTTGCCCGCGGCCGAAATTTTTCGTAATAACTCCAAAAATAATAAAGTTATCATTACCAAACTTTCTGACAATTAATAAATTTCTATAAGGCACATTATTTGAAAATTTTGAGTAATTATACCCATTATTGACGTAATTATACTCAATTATTCAACACTAGCTGTAAAAATACAATACTTTTTATTGTAAATTAGCTAAACCATTAATTGCTCATAACTTTTGATAGCGAAATGATGTAAAGATGAAATTTTAACAGATTACTCAAAACATTAATAAAATCATGCTCAACAAAAAAAAATAATTATGACGTCATATTTTCAAAATGGCGCCGGATAACATATTTTCAAATTTTATCAAATTGGCGCCCTATAGCGGCTTAGGATTTGGTTTTTATAAAAATCTGATGACATGATTACGATTAATTTGAAACTTTGCAACAATTTTCAAGTCATTTTTTCCCGCGGGCCATAACTCAAGACAGGGTTGTACTAGAAACTTCAAATTTGGTATGGAGGTAGCCCCCAATAAAAGAAGTAAAAAAATCATGCTCAATAAACAATAGTTGCCATGGTTACCTGATGACGTCATCACAAATTGTAAAAATAGAAAAAACATCATGTAACTTTGAAGAGCTGTATCTTCTGAACGAAAAAAGATTTTTATATTCTGTTTTGATATTCTGGAAGACAAAAGGCAGAGCTTTCGTAGGTATGTCATCAGATTTTTATAAAAACCAAGTCCTGAGCCGCTATAGGGCGCCAAAGTTGACAAAATTTGAAAAAATGTTATATGGCGCCATTTTGAAAATATGACGTCATAATAATTTTTTTTAGTTGAGCATGATTCTATTAATGTTTTGAGTAATCTGTTAAAATTTCATCTTTATATCATTTTGCTATCAAAAGTTATGAGCAATTAATGTTTTAGCTATTTTACACTAAGAAGTATTGTATTTTCACACCTAGTGTTGAATAATTGAGCATAATTACGTCAATAATGGGTATAATTACTCAAAATTTTCAAATAATGTGCCTTATAGAAATTTATTAATTGTCAGAAAGTTTGGTAATGATAACTTTATTATTTTTGGAGTTATTACAAAAAATTTCGGCCGCGGGCAAAAATGACCCCTCCCCCCCGGCCTGAATAGGGTTAAGTGCCAGAGCCTTTTTTTTAGGTGTTTTTTCAGTAAAATGA
>CAZKHC010000339.1:0-1564 GCA_964552135.1 uncultured Algimonas sp.
GCAATGCACGGCGTTCAACGGGGTCCCAAATCTGTACACCGCATAATGCGCGTTTTTCGCACCTGTTTGTGGACGGGTACAGACGGACTTTGACGTCTGCCGCAATCTCAATGTCATAAGGTTCATTCAGGCCGCGAATAGCGCGTTTCCGTTGGTAGCTAATCCGCCATCGGCCGAGCCGTGTATCGCGCAGAGCCCGCGCGGAGGCGCGCCTCGCCTCGCGCTTTGGCGGGAGCGCATATTCGCCAAAGGGCGGGCTTATGTGTGATGTATTCCCCATTTGAAAAAGGCCCCGCGCAGGAAAACGCAGGGCCTTTATTCGTCTGATTTAAATGCGCTTACGCAACATTTTCATCATCAACATCTTCAAATTCAGCGTCGACAACATCGTCGTCATCTTCTTCAGCTTGGTCTGCTTGCGAGGCCGGGCCTGTATCTTGATCAGCCGAGGCTTTTTCATACATGGCTTGGCCAACTTTCATGAGCGCCGCAGAGAGGACCTGAACCTTATCCACGATAAGGGCCGTGTCTTCGCCGTCTGCAACCTCTTTACATTCTTTGAGAGCTTCCTCGACGGCGGCTTTGTCCTCTTCTTCAATGGCGTCTGCATGTTCGACCAAATCGGATTCAGCCTTGTGGATCATGGCTTCAGCTTGGTTCTTGGCTTCGGCGAGCTCACGGCGTTCCTTATCGGATTCGGCGTTCGCTTCGGCGTCTTTGACCATCGCTTCGATGTCTTCATCAGAGAGACCGCCGCTGGCTTGGATACGGATCTGCTGCTCCTTGCCTGTTGCGTTATCTTTCGCCGAGACATTCACAATACCATTGGCATCAATATCAAATGTAACTTCGATTTGCGGCATGCCGCGCGGCGCGGGCGGAATACCAACCAAATCAAACTGACCGAGGAGTTTATTATCGACGGCCATTTCCCGTTCGCCTTGGCTCACTTTAATGGTCACAGCCGATTGGTTATCGGCGGCTGTCGAGTAAACCTGAGACTTCTTGGTCGGGATAGTCGTGTTGCGGTCAATCATCCGTGTGAACACGCCGCCTTCGGTTTCAATACCAAGCGAAAGAGGCGTTACGTCCAGAAGAAGTACGTCTTTGACGTCGCCTTGCAAAACGCCCGCTTGAATGGCCGCGCCCATGGCAACGACTTCATCCGGGTTCACGCCTTTATGCGGTTCCTTGCCAAAATATTTTGTTACGGCGGCCTGAACAGCCGGCATACGCGTCATCCCGCCAACCAGAACAACATCATCAATGTCGGAGGCTGAGAGGCCTGCATCGGCAATTGCTTTTTTGATCGGCGCGATTGTGCGTTTAATCAGATCATCGACCAGCTTTTCGAGCTTGGCGCGCGTGAGTTTCATGTTCAAATGTTTCGGGCCAGAGGCATCGGCTGTGATAAAGGGCAGGTTCACTTCATATGTAGAGGCTGTGGACAGCTCTTTCTTGGCTTTTTCACCTTCTTCGCGAAGACGCTGCAAAGCCAGCTTGTCTTTCTTCAGGTCAATGCCGTTCTCTTTTTTGAATTCTTCCGCGAAATATTCGACGATGC
>CAZKHC010000340.1:0-1559 GCA_964552135.1 uncultured Algimonas sp.
CCATACTCGCTTGTTACTCAGCAGCCGCTGGGCGGTAAGGCGCAGTTTGGTGGTCAACGCTTCGGCGAAATGGAAGTCTGGGCATTGGAGGCTTACGGCGCGGCTTACACGCTACAGGAAATGCTCACGGTTAAATCCGATGACGTTGCTGGCCGGACGAAGGTTTACGAATCTATCGTTCGCGGTGATGACGGGTTCGAAGCGGGTATCCCGGAGAGCTTTAACGTTCTCGTTAAAGAGATCCGCTCGCTTGGTCTGAACGTCGAGCTAACGAATGGGTAAATAAAATGAAATTTACCGATTTCCTGTTTTGCGGCCTTACATTCTCTTTATTGATGGGGTGTGCGGGACCGGGGAAAGTTTGGAAGTCGGCAGAATTTAAATCAAAATCTGAATGTAAGGCAGGAGTAAGATATCTTTTTGAGACTGAAGAAAATCCTTCTAAATCTCGCCCAGAAAAGATTGAATATAGTTGCAAACGCAAATCAGAGGACTTGTATATTGGAAAGTTTTTGAGAGGCTATCAGGGACCATTTAATGACTCCCTCAAGCGCACTCCAGACCTGACAATTAATGTTGAATCGCCAAACCCTGATGAGGTGACAGCGTATTCTTCGAAGAAAACCGAGAGCTTGGACGCAAGCACTCAAATTGAAAGGAAAATACCATGAACCAAGAGGTCATGAACATTTTCAACCCTGCGCAAGAAGGCCCAACCTTCGACCGTATTAAAATCTCGCTGGCTAGCCCGGAGAAAATCCTGAGCTGGTCTTTTGGCGAGATTAAAAAGCCTGAGACCATCAACTACCGGACGTTTAAGCCGGAGAAGGACGGCCTTTTCTGTGCGCGTATCTTTGGCCCTGTCAAAGATTACGAATGTCTCTGCGGCAAATATAAGCGCATGAAATATAAAGGCGTCGTTTGCGAGAAATGCGGCGTTGAAGTTACCGTTACGCGCGTCCGCCGTGAGCGTATGGGCCATATCGAATTGGCCGCGCCTGTTGCGCATATCTGGTTCTTGAAATCATTGCCGTCACGTATTTCGACAATGCTCAACATGACGCTCAAAGAAGTTGAGCGCGTACTTTATTTCGAAAGCTATATCGTCACGGAACCTGGATTGACCTCTCTTGGTGAACGCCAAATCCTGTCCGAGGAAGAATATGCTGACGCTCAAGCCGAATTTGGCGAAGACAGCTTTACTGCCGGTATCGGCGCGGAAGCCGTTCGCGACATGCTGCAAAATCTCGACCTCGAAGCCGAGATCGAGCGCACACGTTTCGATATGACTGAGACAGGCTCTGAGCTGAAACTCAAGAAGTTCTCCAAGCGCCTCAAGCTTCTGGAAAGCTTTGTCACATCTGGCAACCGTCCAGAGTGGATGGTTCTCACAATCGTGCCCGTCATCCCGCCAGAGCTACGTCCGCTTGTGCCGCTAGATGGTGGCCGTTTCGCGACATCAGATTTGAATGATTTATATCGCCGCGTCATCAACCGGAACAACCGTTTGAAGCGCCTGATTGAGCTTCGCGCGCCCGACATCATCATCCGTAACGAAA
>CAZKHC010000341.1:0-1552 GCA_964552135.1 uncultured Algimonas sp.
CAAAAATATCTTGCAGGAGGTCATCAATATCAGCTTGGCTTAGAAGCTTATGAGCTAAATATGCAGATAAAACAGATTTATGCTCAATAAAAGCTTGAGCTATCGACTGTCCTTCACCTGCATTATTAGATTTTTCCATATCTACTTACGATATCCTTTGGTAAACCACCTCCAGATTTCCTGAATACTGACTGTGCTATAATCTTAAGTGTATTTAATCACCTGAATCCCCCAATCAATAGTGGCGTTTTTGGAGCCTAGTTGAGACAACATCTACTTGGAGTGCAGGAATCCACACTTTATCAGGCCTGTATAAATGAGGCAGTTTGCTAATATTCGCTCACTCGAAACTCGAAATTTGACATCACACACGTCTTGCGCTTGCCATAAATAGCTTACCTAATCTAGATATTCAGGTATTTTGGGCAAGGCCTCATATTCGCTGAGATCGTGTTGAATAATGACTTTGGCTCCCTCCTTCTCTACTCGCGCATTGAAAACATCCATCGATGCCAGAGTTTGTTCGCGGTCAGGGTTAATCATGGGCACAATCTTTCTTTCGCGAGATTCGGCAAGGTGGAACAAATCACCCGAAAACATCACAGACCCGTTGTTTTTCAGCTTTACGAGTAAAACTGAATGTCCAGGTGAATGCCCCGGTGTCGGAATTATAATCACTTTTCCATCGCCAAACACATCATGTTCACCATCGATAATATTGGTTTTAACACTTCGTAAGGGTTCTACTAACCCAGCATCAACGACACCCGCCTCAACACCAGCTCCAAACATGAAATCGTGCTCAGATTTGTAAATCAATAATGTTGAATCCGAAAACTGATCAACATTACCTGTGTGATCAAAATGCGCATGTGACAGAGCCAGATATTCTACATCCTTTGTTGAAAGCCCTAATTGTTCAAACTGACTTTTCATTGTAATCGGCACCCTTGCCACGGCTAACCCACCTAATATTTCCAACCCATCTGGCAACTGATTAATAGCGTCAGGTATTCCAGCATCCCAAACCATATCTCCGTCTGGGTGTCTAATGAGAAAGCATGGGACAGCCATTTTTTTCGCCCGGCCAGCATATTCTCCGCTACTAAATAATCCAATATCGGTAAAATCGACACTTCCGCAATCCAGGGTATATATACGAATATCTTGCTGATTTTCGGCAGTCTTAGATTTCTTTGCTGCAGATGATTGTTCAGTATTGGTCGCGTCTTTTTCTTTGTTTGATTGTGGACTACAGGCCGCTACTGTCAGGAGTATCACTGAACCACATACAGCAAGTGTTGATTTTAGTTTTATAGCAATTCTATTGATCATGATTTCCTCAGTAGTTTTAAGATGATGTTGATTAGTTTAATGATTACGTGAAAGTTCCACGAATGGGGTAGTTATTCTCTGGCCTACGGATATGAGTCAGGCCTCTCAACAAAGTTTTGAGCTCTGGTCGTCCAAAGGCAATATTAGAAATATCAATAATCTGAACTAGGTTCTTCTCGTTGATCACAAATAGTCCAGGTTCAGCAAAAGGGCGGTT
>CAZKHC010000342.1:0-1551 GCA_964552135.1 uncultured Algimonas sp.
GCATCCCCCTGTTCCGCCGCTTGCCGGTAAAGTTCAACGGCTTTTTTCTCGTCTTTCTTTACACCATCGCCCACCTCATAGAGAACGCCGAGGCTTCTTTGCCCATCCGCATCCCCCTGCTCTGCCGCTAAACCATAAAGTTTCGCCGCTTCTTTTAGGTCTTTGCGGACCCCTTTGCCAAATTCATACATGTCGCCCAAAAAAACCTGCCCGTCGGCATCCCCCTGATCGGCGGCTTTCGTGTACCATTCGACGGCAGTTTTCGCACTCTCTTCTATGCCATATCCATATTCATACATGACACCCAATTCTGCTTGTGCTTCCGCATAATTCTGCCCCGCAGCTTTTCGAAGCAAGTTGAGCGCCGTAGCATAATCTTGCTCTACGCCCTCTCCCCGGCGGTACATATTGGCCAGATAAGTCCGCCCTCGCGCTTGACCTTGATTGGCGGCGGCCCGGTACCACTTCACAGCGTCTTCTGAGCTTTGTTCAATTCCTTTGCCGATTTCATACATAACGCCTAAATTCGTCTGACCGGCGGCGGAGCCTTGTTCGGCGGATTTTCGATAGAGCTCGACGGCGCGGCTCGTATCTTGCTCAACGCCAGCCCCGTACTCATACATAACGCCTAAATAGCGCTGTCCGGTCGGATCGCCTTGATCTGCGGCGGCGCGGTACCATTTCACAGCTTCGGCATTATCGAGCTCCACGCCTTTACCGAATTCATACATAGATCCCAATCTCGTTTGCCCTTCCGCGAGGCCTTGTTCCGCAGATTTTCGATAAAGGGACACTGCCTCTTCCAGATCGACAAACACACCTTTCCCATATTCATACATATCGCCGAGATTTACTTGCGCTTGCGCACTGCCATTATCGGCAGCGGTGCGATACCAAAATACGGCTTTTTCGTAATCTTGCTTTACGATGTCTGCATTATGATAAGCGGCCCCAAGCGTTGTTTGCGCCCCCATTAAACCTTGCTCTGCGGCTTTTTCATATAGGTCCATCGCTTTGGAATGACGAATGGGCACCCCTTTTCCATTCTCATACATATCGCCAAGATTAAATTGCCCGCTAGCATAGTCTTGGTCCGCCGCCTTTTTGTACCATTTTACCGCTTGCTCAAAATTTTGATCAACGCCGTCGCCATACTCATAGGTCAAACCAAGGTTGACTTGCCCCCATGCGTCGCCCTGTTCCGCCGCTAGGCGAAAATATTCACGCGCTTTCACAGGGTCTTTTTCAATCCCTTCTCCGAAACGGTAGCGGCGACCAATTTGAACTTGCGCGTTCGCATCACCTTTGTCTGCCTTGGCTTTTAACGTTGCAAAGTTTTCGGCTTCCGAATTTTGAACCATCTCGCTGGTCGTCTCTACATCTTGAGCGGACACAAAAGATGCCGCACTGAAGGCTAATATCGAACTCAGGAGTAATTTTTGAAACATGAACGAGCTTAAATTTGAAGTTGTGAATATTGATTTTATTTAAAGCGTGTTCCGAAAACGGAGACAAGGGAAATAAGCGATACCGCGCAGACACATCAAAACT
>CAZKHC010000343.1:0-1545 GCA_964552135.1 uncultured Algimonas sp.
CTAGGAGTCTGCGCGGCAGACGAGAAATAGAATCCGTACACCCTCAGGCAGCCTATTCTTGCGTCCTGATGGTGCCGTGTGCGGTTCATCCAGCGATTGTTGTATGTCTCTAATGTTCGGTGGGCTGAAGTTTGCATCGCATAGAGGCTTGTATAGCTTGTATTGATAGGTCATTTGCTTCATTTTCAGTGGTGAGCCATGTTATAGACTTGCCATGCGCCTCAGGTTTAATGACGCCGTAATCAGTTTCCATTCACAACGGCATTTTTCGTAGCCTCGCATACTGAACTCCCGAAACCCTAACACCCTTTTTATCCATCCATTGGGGGGCTCAACGATATGTTTGCGCTGACTGTACGCCTGTTTTGCGGAATCAGTCTTGATATGCTCCGCCATATTTGCGGTGTGCGGGTACTTTTCACTATCGATAACGGCGGCTTTTTTCCCTTCGCGTCCCAAGGAAACAATTACGTCCATTGGTTTGTCTGCTAACTCGGCAAAAATATCTTCACCCCTATAGCCTGTATCCGCCAACACTTGACTTGGTAATGACCCCAGATTTTCTTCCACGGCGCTCAAAACTACAGTGAGTTGATCACTATCGGCTGCACACTGGCTTAGTTCGGCAGCTAAGATAATTTGATTCTGAGCATCCACTGCAGTTTGCCCGTTATAACTCTGCTCGAAAGCACCGCTGCTGTGTTTCATAATTCGACTATCAGGATCAGTGAAACTATCCTGTGCATCATCCTGAGGAACACCAAAGTCGCGTTTGAATGGAGGACCGCGTCGTGCGCTGCCGTCAGGGTTACGTGGCTTGCGCTTATCTCCCTCACTTCGACCTTTTGCCTTATCGATTTCCCGTTGACGTTGCTCCAGACGCTCTTTTGCAGCACGTATGGTCGCTAATCGTTTTTCTCTACGCTGAATTTCAGTCGGTATATCTAGGTCCGGATCATCTCGCTCTGACTCGTCTGTCGCTTTGGCTTTCTCAAGGAGCTCTTCTATCTGATCCTTAAGTTGCTGCTCTTTTTCTGTCATCCGTTTGTAGCTCATCGCTTTATGACGGCTGGCGTTGGCTTTCACTTTCGTTCCATCTACAGCAATGGTGCCGAGCTTTACCAGTCCACACTCCTGAGCCAGTTCAACTACCTGAACAAATAATCCTGCCAGAGCCTCAAGGTGGTTTGCTCTGAAATCACTGATCGTACGATGCGCTGGAAAGTTATCCGCCGCCAGCACTCTGAAGGCAACATCCTCGTGTAACTTGCGAGCGATCTTGCGAGATGAGAAAACACCGGTGGCGTAACCATAGATCAGTACCTTAACCATCATTGCTGGATGAAAGGGCTGATTACGCGGACCACCTCCTGCGTACCTTTCATGAAATGCTGACAAATCTAACTCATCTACGGTGTCGCTGATAAAGTAGGCTAGGTGGCCTTCGGGAAGCCATTCCTGAATCGAAGGTGGTAGCAGAAGTGTCTGATCGGGTACGTATCGTATGTAGCTGATGGTCATAGCTGCTATTCTCGCATTATTCAC
>CAZKHC010000344.1:0-1540 GCA_964552135.1 uncultured Algimonas sp.
GTACATGGATCTCAACGTGTAGTACGGTATTGGTGCGCACTTCCTGCAACGAAACACCTATCTGTAGATGTGCAACAAACAAATCCATAGAAATAAACATGCAGAAGGCCAAATGACGTGGACAGTGACCATAACTCAAATGTTATGGGGAACCGGAGGATGTACACAGAGGGTCCAATTCACCCCATAATATATGTACGTCTACTTCTAAATATTGCCCTACAGTAAATTTGAACCGCATAAATTTTTAGTCTTCACTGCACGGATTAGAATGTTCGAGTATCGGAATTGGACTCCTATGATAGGTTAGTCCGTGGGAAAGGTGAAGGCAATTTCGCGATTTTTGACAGCTCTCATCAGAGTTGTTGTTGTACAAACCATTTAACTTTAATGGCATGAGTGGAATTGACGATTACCTGGAATATAGTGGTGACAAGTGTGCATACATTTGTACATTTATTTGTACATTTGTACTGTATATATACTGTAATCGAAGTGTGTACCGGTGCGGTGGGAGAGAGAAGAAATAGATTGTCCCAACGAAAACCCTGCTTTTCGCCTCGTGGCTGTTGTGAGCGAAACAATCAAAACAAATTGCTCGTACAAAATAAAAATCTCTTTATTTGGAACGGCGAATTAGAAGCACTAGTAGGTAGCAGGGTGCCAACGCCAAAACGCAAGCGAAGCAAAATTTTCAAACGAACACACACGGTTCTAGTGCACAGCGGGCACTAACTCCGCTTAGGGTCGTAACCAATAGATATTCAGCTCCTGTTCCATGTCGCAATTTCAATTGCAATCGTAATCGCAATCCATGCTTGGGTATTTGTAAAGTTTACCAGTTTATCTCCCTGTCACTGGTCGACAATACACGACCAACGCTTCTCCTTGACACATCACCGAGAGATGGAGAGATCCAGGGAGGAATAGGTTTTGAGACAGTGGTCGGATGTGTGACGCAATGGTACCTGGTACAAACGTTAAAAACAGTTGCGCAACTGTTAGGAGTGCGTGTTCCCATTTCGGTGGCTGCTTGGTAACTTGTTTTTTGGTTGTTGGAGTGTGTGAGGGAGGATTTCGGAGTTCGAGGCCTTATATATTTCGCTAAGAATCCGGTCAGGCTCGGCAAAAATTACGCCTGCGCTTGTTTACTACGCTACTTTGACGGCTTTAATTACTACTCACAGCATCTGCATCTGCATAACATTTCAGATAAAACTGCCACCTAATCGACAATTCATATGTTACACATAACCCTACTCGAGGCTGTACATTATTGAGTATATCCTCACACTTTAATTCGAATATATAACGTCACTAAAAATGAAACTTATTGGTCAGTCGAGGTCGACCGCTCTAATTAGAGCTACAAGCATCTTCCCTTTCCAAGAACAATGGGGGATTCACACACACAGTGCGTTTCCTCAGGTGCGCAAGCGTGCGACCGGGCATGCTATTCCGCCCTTCACACCCAGCAACGTCCCGATCGTCTATATAACACCCCACCCGTCCACTTTACACCATCATCCGCTGCAGTACC
>CAZKHC010000345.1:0-1530 GCA_964552135.1 uncultured Algimonas sp.
TTAGAAAACATGTCAAGCAATCGCTCGAGGGAACGACGCTGGATGAGTTTGATAATTTTATGATTCTGCGTGAAGAATTCCCCGGATTGCGCGGGCGTTTAATTCGGGAATCGCAAGCAGATGCAGTTCTAACAGTTGATATGAGATATGGGTTCACCCCGAAGTTTGATAAGCTTTATGTGGCGTCATATGCCGTGCTGTTTCCGAATAAGGCGGAGCTAAAACAGTTCCAAGAAAGACCCGATAGAGATAATGAACTTGAATTTTCAGATAATATTTACCGCAATCAATTTGCGGTCAGCCTCTCGACCGACCTACCTGGTGCGAGCAAAGAAGAAAATGCGGCCTATTGGGCCAAATTGACGGAAGAGGAGTTGGTCCAGAGGTTAGAAAGAGCGGCGCTCGTGCTTGCAGATACGATTGCAAATGATGTGAGCCTTGATGATTTAGACTCTGATTTAGATTTAATTCCGGAAGACTATATTCTCAATACGGAATATTCAAATCTCAACACTCTCAAAAACCGTGATGGCAAAGTCGCTACGCCTGGAGCGACATCGGATTCGGATGATTTCGAAGGCTTGGAAAGCGCGGAGCCTGAAGAGGAAACCACCCTTTCCAATTAAAACCTTCTGGTAGAAGGTTAGCCCCAAGTTGAATTGCATATGAATGGGAGATGCGGACTCAGCTAAGCATTTGCGCTTGGCGGCTTTGCTCCGTATATCCTGCCAGCATATAGTCAGACGATTAAGGGGATTCTGTCATGTCCGATGAAACACCAGCTGTAGAAACGCCAAAAGAAGAGATTGACGTCACCAATGCGTGGCAAGCCTCTCAGGATCAAAAGGGCAAAGCGAAAAAGCTTCGCCTCATGGCAGGCGGGTCTTGGTTTGTCGCGATTGCGACTGAGGTTGCGGCGATTGTCACGCTTCTCAAAGATACATTCAACAGCGGAAACCTTGTGCTATTGATTGGCTTCTTCGTGGTTATCGCAATTTTTGCCGTTTTGGGCAGCATGTTGTGGAAAAAAGCCAACCGGCATGACCCAGCGAGTAAAGCGGACGGCTTTAAGTTCTTTGTCCAAAACCAACTTGGCGCGATTATTACTGTGATTGCGTTTTTACCGCTCCTCGCTTTGGTCTTCCTCGATAAGGACATGGACCCGAAGACAAAGAAAGTCGCTGGCGGCGTTGGCGTTGTTATCGCCTTATTGGCGACGACAGCTGGAGTCGATTTCAACCCAGCCTCAACCGAGCAATATACCGAAGATATGAATGCCTGCGCGGCGCAAATTAAAGCCAAGCAGCCGACCACGGCCTGTTCGCCTGCGGTGGCAGAACAAGCGCAAAATATCGCCGACGATAGCGCGGCTGTTGCGGAAGCCACGAAAAGCGACGCCAACCCGAATGGTTTGGATGTCGTCTATTGGATTGCGCCAAAAGCGGGCGAGACAAAATCCAAGTCGAAACTCGTCTTTCACCTCTGTGAAAATGTCAGCACATTGCGCGGCAAAACCGTCAATAGCGGGTC
>CAZKHC010000346.1:0-1526 GCA_964552135.1 uncultured Algimonas sp.
AAATGTGGAAACGTAGTCAGTCAAAATTTGGAAAAACGCCTGTTCCCGAAACACCTTATCAAAAGGCTGCCCAAGTTTGGGATGATAGATTAGGAGCAGCAACTGTATCTGCTAAAAACTGGAGATTAGGAACCTTTGCCTCTCTCGCATTAGTGGCGCTCATGGGGTGCGGGATGATCTGGCAGTCTGCCCAAGCGAGTGTTGCTGTCCATGTTGTTGAATTAGACCGAAATGGCAGCGTTAAATCCGTTAATCCATTGCAGGGTCAATTTAAACCTTCCGACGCTCAAATTGCTCATCAGCTCGCAGGTTTTATCAAGAATGTTCGTAGCGTATCAATTGACCCGGTTGTTGTCCGCGAAAATTGGATGAAAGCTTATAATTTTGCCACTGATGAAGCGGCTATGAACCTGAATAGCTACGCACAAAAAAATGATCCTTTTGCAGAGATAGGAAGCCGCAGCGTTACTGTTGATATCAACAGCGTTATTCGCTCAAGCGCGGACACATTTGAAATCCGGTGGTCAGAGACAAGCTTTCGTAAAGGCTCATTTGTAAGGTCTGAAACTTACACGGCTTCCCTCAATGTCATTACGACGCCCCCCACGGACGCTGAAACACTCCATCGTAACCCACTCGGCCTCTACGTCCACGGCCTTAACTGGTCAAAAGACCTCAACTCAACAGGAGACTCCCAATGAGATATTTTCGTCTAGTTGCAACTTTTTCAACAATTGCTTTCGGCACCTGCTTATCAGGCTGCGCAACAATTCAATCCGCCTTTGATGATTTTAAATCCGGGTCTGTGACATCACCGACAGATATGCAGCAGGCAAACTTTATGGAAGACGTAACGCCTGAGTATGACACGCTATCTGAGCCTGCCATCCATTATCCCAATATCATTATGGACGGACAGATGAAGCCTAATCCCGTCGATATAGAGCTTTTCGATAACGCGCCATCTATGACGGGCTTTCAGGCCGTCAGTTATGCCAACCGAACGGCAATCGTAAAGCCGTCAACGGATAATTACCTCAACGCTATTCAGCTTTATCCTTATACGCCGGGATCGCTTTATCAGGTTTATACATCGCCGAAGCAGGTTACAGATATCGCCTTAGAAAAAGGCGAAGGACTGATTACGGTCTCCGCAGGCGATACGGAACGCTGGACTGTTGGCGATACCGTCTCAGGAACCGGCGCGAATGAACAGGTCCATGTTATAGTCAAACCGATGGCGGCCAATCTTTCGACTAATGCCGTTATTACATCGACAAAGCGGACTTATTATCTCGACCTCAAATCCTTTGCCGATACCTATATGGCGGCGGTGTCGTGGCGCTATCCGCATGACGCCATCAAGGCCTTGCGTAAAAAGAGATCCAAAAAGCCGTTCTTACAAAAAGCGAACTTTAAGACGGCTGATTTGAAATTAAAGCCCGAAGACCTCAAATTTGATTATCTCATCAAAGGCGATAACCCGAATTGGCGGCCAACCCGCGTCTTTGATGATGGTAAGAAGG
>CAZKHC010000347.1:0-1525 GCA_964552135.1 uncultured Algimonas sp.
GAACAATCAATAAAGAAGTCAGCGTCTAGTTTCCGGCCATCTTCCGTCGTAATAGATGTCACAAAACCTGTCTCGCTATCTTGCGAGACTTGGGTCACTTTGCCTTCAATGCGCTCCACCCCCTTAGCTTCTGCATATTGGCGCAAAAACCTACCATAGAGTCCCGCATCAAATTGATAAGCGTAATTTATACCCGATAATGCCGAGTTCGGGCGATCTTTAAGCGGCAGCATAAACTTACCCTGCTGACAGGCGCGCACCATCAAAGAATAATCAAATAAATCCCGCCCCTTCGTTTGTTTCTCAAGGGATTGCCGGATCCAATATTGATAAAAAGGTACCGCATCAAACTCTAAGCCGAAATCACCAAATGGATGAATGTAACTATGGCCTAAGCGAGTCCAATCAATAAACTCGATCCCTAGTTTAAAGGTTGCCTGAGTCGCTTTGACAAATTCCATTTCATCAAGTCCCAGCATATCATTGAACATTTTAATGGGAGGGATCGTCGCTTCGCCAACACCTACCGTGCCAATAGCTTCAGACTCAATGAGGCGTATAGATGTTCCTGTTCCTGTCAACATATGGGACAAAGCTGCCGCAGCCATCCATCCCGTCGTCCCGCCGCCAACAATCTGTATTTGTTTAATTGGGTCGATCATCAAAGCGCCTCCGCTTTACAAAATTTATTGATGAAAGCGTCTTGAGACGGCATGGCCGTCACGGTTTTTTCTAATACGCCTCTTATGTTGGCGAGGCTTTGCTCAATATTACTCTGGCTTAAACCATCAACGACCGGGTTATAGCCTTGCGGTTCCCACCCCTGCCCGACCGCCACGGCCAGCCAGCTCGTCACATCGAAAAGCTCCGAGTCATATTTGAAAAATCGCCCCCGAGAACGCAGCAACTCCATCTTTAGTGAAAGAGTTTCGGGAATGTCCATTTCGCGCACATAGTTCCAAAACGGCGTATCTGATCGACGAGTCGCTTTATAATGCAATATAAGAAAATCACGAATATGGATAAAGTCATTCATCATCAGGCGATTATATTCATCTCGCTCTACCGTCGGCATAGACTTGTCCGGAAAAAGCGAAATCAATTTAGCGAGCCCCGTTCGGATAAGATGAATACTCGTCGATTCTAATGGCTCCAAAAATCCACCTGATAAGCCAATGGCCACGCAATTATGCGTCCACATTTTATTGCGCACCCCTGTCACGAAACGTAAGTGTTTGGGTGCCCCTATAGGTTTCCCGTCCAAGCCTTCAAGTAAGGTTTCTTCGGCTTTTTCCGATGATAAGAATTCGTCACAATAGACATAGCCATTGCCTGTTCTATGCTGCAATGGAATACGCCATTTCCAACCGGCGTCTAATGCCGTCGACCGTGTATAGGGCATAGGCGGAACCAAAGGGCTTGACCCAACGGCCACGGCTCTGTTCACGGGCAAATATTTGCTCCAATCCGTATAACCCGTTTTGAAAGTCTTCTCGATTAAAAGCCCGCGAAAACCGGTGCAATC
>CAZKHC010000348.1:0-1525 GCA_964552135.1 uncultured Algimonas sp.
TTTCTAACAAAAGGAGCAGACTTGAAGATGCGTAAAAAGCAAGGACAGCAAAGAGGAGGAGAACAACTCGACTTATTTCCAAAGCCGACAGTTACCCTACGCCCTGAATCCAAAGGAGATAGCAGTACTATCAAAATGGAATCAAGGGAGTCTATTTACTTTTCGCTACTCGCAAGGAATCGAGCCTTTACCGAGACAGCACTTGAAAAAGTAATGTCACCGAGCAATCTAAGCAAAGCGTATAAGTCAGTAAGACGCAATGGCGGCGCATCAGGAGTTGATGAGATGGATATACATCAGCTAGAGAAATGGCTAAACCAGAACGGGAAAGCCCTAATGAACGAAGTACTACTGGAGCAGTATGCACCAGATAAGGTACTAGGCATAGAAATCCCCAAACCAAACGGAGGGGTACGGCTATTAGGGATACCGACGGTACTAGACCGTTTACTCCAACAGGCAATTCATCAAGAATTAACGCTAGTGTACGAACCTCTATTCAGCGAAAATAGCTACGGTTTCCGACCAGGGAGAAGTGCGTTGCAAGCAATCGAACAAGCGAGTAAGTATATATCCCAAGGCTACGGCTGGGTTGTGGATATAGACCTAAAGAGCTTTTTCGACCTAATAAATCAAGACCGCTTGATGCAAAGACTGTCCAAAGGAATAGGAGATAAACGCTTACTGCGATTAATCCAAAAGTACCTAAGAGCAGGGATGATGCTAGGCGGACTAGAGCAGCAACGACTGAGTGGAACACCGCAAGGCGGACCACTCTCCCCGTTACTATCCAATATAGTGCTAGATGAACTAGACAAGGAGTTGGAGAAACGGGGACATTTATTCGTTCGATATGCAGATGACTGCAATATATACGTAAAGAGTAAAGCAGCAGGAGAAAGAGTGCTCCAATCAATAAGCCACTTCATAGCGAGCCAACTAAAGCTCAAAGTGAATGAACAAAAGAGTGGAGTACGCCGCTGTGAGCAAGTCAAATTTCTGGGCTATACGATACTTCCGAACGGCGGTATCAGAATAGCAGACAAAAGCATCCAACGTTTCAAGGAAAAGATCAAAAAGACGACCCAAAGAAACAGAGGAGTAAGCTTTATACAGGTAATAAGCGAACTCAACGCCATTCACCAAGGATGGGTAAACTACTTCCGCCTAGCGAATTGTTGGCTGCCTTGGCGAGCATTAGACGGCTGGATACGTCGTCATTTGCGAAGCTATAGGTTGAAACAATGCGGAAGAAGATATACTATATTCAAATTCCTACGAAAACTAGGGGCGAAGAAAAGCGAAGCTTGGAACGCCATATTTTACGCAGGAGGCTGGTGGAATCTTTCAACTAAGATTGTATGTCAAAGAACAATGAATAAGAGCTGGTTTGACCAAAAAGGTCTATTCTCTCTTACAGGTTTATACACTCGGAATCGGTTCAAGTGTTAGAAGAAACCGCCGTGATACGTTAAAGCGTACGTCCGGTGGTGTGAGAGGTCGGAAATAAAGATAAACACCTTTG
>CAZKHC010000349.1:0-1519 GCA_964552135.1 uncultured Algimonas sp.
TGAAGATTTGGTGGATGTCCAAATAAAGTCTCCTACATATACGCGTTCTCTGACAGCTGTTAACCTTGCCGTTTTGGCTAATGTTAGTGTAAATTCTATTTTCAAAATGGCCTTATTACATAAAGAATTAATTCTTACTAAAATCATCATTCCCACTAAACATGTCTTCTCTCGTCTTCTTCTACCGAGCCAATGGCGTTTTTAGACAGTTTTCTCACTTTTTTACGAAATGAAAACTGACGTCAAATAATTTTTTTTATAGCGTCACGAAATTTACGTTCCTAAGTTACGGACTTCAACATGGTAGGCGTTTGGTACGTTGCCGCCATTCACTCTATATTCACGTTTTTTCTCTTTATAGCTGAAGGAAAACATGGGAAATACGCTGACTATATCAAATTGACAGTTGAGTAAGGTAAGACATCGCTCAAAAATTTGAAATCCGTAACTAGAAAAGTAAATTTCAAGGAAATTGCTTTAAAATTGAATTTAAAATAGAAAATCCAGAGCAAATGCGCACAACAAAAACAAACGGGGGACGTTCTTTACATTATTCGTGGACCCCAGTGCACGGTAGGCAAGCTGATGCCTTTAACTTTATTTGATCTTGTTGTGCCAGGCGAGGCTGCACCTGCATTTGCGTTTTGTAAGTGAGGTTGCACTCTTTTAGTTTGCCACGCAGCTCAAATAGAAGATTTCAAGACGAAGTTAATAGTGAAAAATGATAATACTTAGCTTTAACTCTTTGTGTAAACGCTAATTGGCAGTTTATTCATTTATGAACGACATTTTCAATGCGAATTTGCGGCGTTTTCTGATGATTTCAGATTCTCGGAGTGGCTCCATTGGATTCGGCATAAAATTTTAGAGAAATAAAGACTCATCTGGCAGGACTGGAGGAATTACTTAAAGGCTGCGCCTTTAAGCAATTCCCGAAATTTTACGCTTCTGAAATTTCAAATTCTTAGTAAATTAACAGTACTACAAGTGTTAAATCCCTAAAAAGCTGTCAAAGAATGCTAATATAATGTAGGTAGACTTGCGTCGTTCATTTTCAATATACCAAAGAAGCTGTTCGGCTCTTTTTATCGCATCTCGTAGTTTTCGAATTCCCCAAATTGTCATATCCAAGTGTTCAAAGATTCTTCAATTTATTATTTGGCCAGCTCCAATAACATAGTGCAGTTATGCTTCAAGTTCCAACTAGCACAATCACTAGCTTCAAGGTGTCAGTAGGCCATTAGCCTGTGAGAAATAAGTTCTTTACCTGATGGTAATAACACTTTTCTAGGTATTATGCCGATTCCACTGAATTTATATAAACAATGGTTAGAATCATGTGTTTACGGTGACATTGGCATCGTTGTATGGGTATCATGGTATACGGTGCATGAAAAATGCCGCTAGCGCCGCTGTTTTCCGTTAAATGTGCTTAAACACATTCGTTTGTGTCCGAGGTTTTTGTGAAGATTTGGTGGATGTCCAAATAAAGTCTCCTACATATACGCGTTCTCTGACA
>CAZKHC010000350.1:0-1515 GCA_964552135.1 uncultured Algimonas sp.
AAGATGCGGAAACTGTGTTTCTCTGCCTCCATGGCGAGCCGACTTGGAGCTACCTCTATCGCAAAATGCTTCCTGTATTTACGGCGGCTGGTTGCCGCGTTATAGCGCCAGACCTATTTGGCTTTGGGAGGTCAGATAAGCCAACCGACGATGCAGTCTACACATTCGATTTTCATAGAAATTCTGTGTTGCGTTTAATTGAGCATCTCGATCTCAATGGTGTGGCGTTGGTTGTGCAGGATTGGGGTGGTATTATTGGACTAACTTTACCGATGGAAATGCCAGAACGTATTAATCGTCTTTTGATTATGAACACAGTTATTCCGGTTGGTGAGCGTTTTTCAGATGGGTTTGATTTTTGGAAAGATTTTTGCGCAAACGCTCCGGAAATTCCGGTGTCCGGGGCTATTGCATCTGATGCATTGTCGGAAATAGATATCATGGACGTGCTAGCTTATGATGCCCCTTTTCCAGATAATACTTACAAAGCAGGCGTTCGTGCTTTTCCGCAAAATGTGCCTTGTGATCCGGGAATGGCTGGTATCGAATACGGTCTGGCGGCCCGAGAATATTTATCGACGAAATGGGACGGTGAAAGCTTCATGGCGATAGGCATGAGAGACTTTGTTCTGCATGAAGAAGTGCAAATGAAAACGGTTCATCCATTTATTAAAGGATGTCCGTCTCCTATGAAAGTCGAAGATGCTGCGCATTTTGTGCAGGAATATGGCGAGCCAGTTGCCAAGGCGGCTCTTAAACATTTTGGCCTGACGTGAGTGAGTATTCGACGTAACGGCCATCAAATTAAAAAATAATATAAATTTTATATAATGGGGAATTAAGATGAAATCTTCCAAAGCAATTAAATACTATCTTTTGGGCACTGCGGCGATTACTGTATTTATGTTCTCATGCCCCACCTATGCTCAAGAGACAATATCGTGTATCTCAACATTGTTTTGAAGACTAAAAAATTGGAGCCTGAAATGGACGTTTACGAACAGCATTATATTAATGGTCAATGGGTCGACTCTCTTGGCGGGATATCCCATCACGTTATAAATCCAGCCACTGAGGAACCGGGGACTAAAATAACTTTTGGCACGCGGGCTGATGTTGACGCGGCGACCGAGGCTGCCAGAAATGCATTGAAAACATTTCGCCACACGAGCCGGGAGGAAAGAGTTGCGCTGCTTGAGCGAATTGTCGAAGAATATCAAAAGCGTATGCCGGATATCGTGAATTCTCTTGCCAATGAACTTGGCGCGCCTGTCAGCTTTGGCGAAGCCGCGCAAGGGCCAGCAGGGCTAGGCGCATTTATGGGGACAATTGAAGCTCTGAAATCATTTGAATTCGCGCAGCTTCAAGGCACTTATGTTGCCATGTATGAGCCCGTTGGTGTTGTCGGGATGATAACACCGTGGAATTGGCCGCTTAACCAAATTGCGTTAAAAGTAGCGCCTGCAATTGCTGGCGGAAATACAATCGTCTTAAAGCCGTCTGAGGAAACACCTG
>CAZKHC010000351.1:0-1506 GCA_964552135.1 uncultured Algimonas sp.
TATAAACGACACCTTTAACCCTAATTTCCAGCCTTTCTCCGCAATTTTAAAGACTGCGACCCAATTATTTTGAATCAGCATAACATTTTAGAGACTACCACTCTCATTTGGTGCGTTGTAAGGAATCACTTAAAGGCTGCGCCTTTAAGCAATTCCCTGAATATTATCCTTCTGAAAAGGCAAAATTTTTGTAAAACGACAATGCTCCAAGAGCAAATAGTTATATATTTTACAAGCAACACTGATTTCTTACCTTCTTCAACTTTGCAAAAGACGTGACATCAGTGCCATTATGCCTAGAACGCACTTGTAGAATCTAAAGGTAGAAATACTCGAAATTATAGCGAATGGCGGCAACGTAACAGAGGCCTACCATTTTGTAGCCCGTTACCTGGAAACGTAAATTTTCTCAAAATTGAAAAACATAAAAACTATTTGACGTCAGTTATCATTTTAAGAAAACTGCGAAAACTGCTAAAAAAACGCCATTTGCTCGGTAAAAGTGGAAGAGTGAAGACTTGTTTGGTGTGAAAAGGTAGTTTTGAAAAGGATTTAGTTTTCAGCATTTTTGCTACGTAAATTTGGGGCGGATAGTTAATAACTCAAGGGAAAAAGCTGTCAGAGAACGCGTATTCACAGGATACTTAAAGGAAACGCAGAATTCTACGAGATGAAGGAATGATGTTAGCTCTTACGCAAGCAGATATATAGGAAAAGGTGAAGTGCTGGTAACCTCTCCCTTCTTCCGCAGCGTATCACCAGTACCCGATAAAAACGTACAGTCGCAACATTCTCGTCACAAATTACGGAGTCGCCATTAGAATCGAGTATCGTACCATGGAAATATTATTATAAGCAGGAGACGGAACGCATGTTATAAGCCCCTTACCGCCACCAAAACCAAATTACATATTACTGCTATAAAGCACACGAAGAAAACCGAATTTACTTGTGCATATGTTGTTCACCCAGTAAAGTTACTGTCCGCAAACTCTCGAAACTGGCGTTATCGAGAAATTAAAAAGATCGGGAAAGGAGATCGACGTACGCAACTATTATTGAAAGTACTTCCGACACGTGGCGTGGAGTTAAACTACGAGAAAACACGTTCTGTGACAGCTTTATATTTGGATGAAAGGACAGCTAAAATTATACTTCTCTAATTTTCTTCTTCGAACACTTCAAACTGAGCGGTGGCTAATTAGAAAGACCAAACTTCTTTAAAAATACGCAAATCAGGGGTCATCGTCGAATGACATAACAAATACAAACAAAGTTAAAGACACCACTTTGTCTACTGTGTGTTGGGGTTCACGGTAATTAGAAACACGTCCCCCCTTTGTATTTGTTATGCGCATTTGCTCTGTGTCTCCTGATTTACGTTCAAAAGCAAACGAATTTCACGAAAATTTACGTTTCAATATTAGGGTATTGCTAACAATTTTTAAATATATAAACGACACCTTTAACCCTAATTTCCAGCCTTTCTCCGCAATTTTAAAGACT
>CAZKHC010000352.1:0-1497 GCA_964552135.1 uncultured Algimonas sp.
TGAAGTCTCATAGAATAGGTTGCTATTAAAAGTGTTGAGAACTTTTTCATAAATTGAATTATCTATGAAAAAGAAAAGGAAGATTTATAGTGAAAGTTTCAAGAGAGACAAGGTAAAAATGTACGAGACTGGTAAGATGAGTATATCGAGGATGTCTACTTTCTATGACATTAGTGAGACTGCCTTGTATAAGTGGGTTGCAAAATATAGGACAACTCCCTCAACTGAACGCATTGTGATGGAGACCGAGAGTGATTATCTAAAGCTAGTAGAGTTGCAAGATAGAATAGACAAGATGGAGAGATTGATAGGAACACAACAACTGCAAATAGAGTATCAACAAGAGATATTACGAGCAGCAGGAGAACATTATAAGGAGGATGTCGAAAAAAAGTTTGGGTGAGAGTGGTAACCACAATGCTGAGTTTGGATTCGAGTATAGTGAAGGAGAGATTATATAGATTGATAGGTAGAACTAGGCAATCTTATAGTAAGGCGAAAGAAAGAGAGATTCAAATGATATCAGTTGAGAATGAGGTGTTAGAAGAGGTGAGAAAGTGGCGACGGCATCATCCGAAGATGGGCAGTCGTCAGACTTTCTTTTCCCTTAAAGAATCAGGAGTGGAGGTTCCGATGGGAGTTACCAACTTTGAGAAATTATTGAGTCGAGCAAAGATGACAGTGGGTCAGGCAAGAAGAAGTAACCCCAAGACTAGCGATGGGAAAGGAGGTCGGTCATATCCGAATTTGACTAATGGTTTGATAATCAATGATATAAATCAGTTGGTGGTGGCGGACATAACCTATTTTTGGGTTGTCGAAAAATGGTATTATCTGTTCACATTAAAGGACGTATACTCCCAGAGATTGATTAGTCTAATACCTAGTGATAACTTAGAGGCTGTGAATGCTGAAGCGACATTGAAAGATTTATCTAAGTTGAGAGGCAAGCGAAATCTAAAGGGCTGTATCCATCATTCAGATAATGGATCCCAGTATGGAGCAGATGATTTTTTGACTAGATTGGCGAGAATGAAGATGCAAATAAGCAGAGCAGAGGAATGTAAACAGAATGGATCTTCCGAACAGCTAAATCATATTATCAGAATATGTACTTGAAACATATGGGGATAAATTCAATGGAATCACTGAAGAAAACCTGTAAGAAAGTGAAGCGAATAATGAATACGGAAAGGACGATTCATCAGCTAGGTAATATCACCGTTGAGAAATTTGAAGCTATGATTAGAATGCTACCAGCAGATAAAAGACCTGTGAAACAGATGCATGATTTTACGAAGTCTTAGGTTTTAAAAGGCATAGAGACGATGGAATGAAAGCCGGTAAAGACCAGCTCTCACATATTCCACGTCACCCACTTATTCCTACAGAGTTGCTCCTCAGCAGAGCTCTGGTCCGCTTAGTGGTCGGCGTAAATATTTATTACATTTACTTAATAACCAGAAAAGGTTTTCAACTCAAGTTTGGTAGTTTGGT
>CAZKHC010000353.1:0-1496 GCA_964552135.1 uncultured Algimonas sp.
ACGCAATTCTCGCCATTTGCTCGCCGTCGCGCAGCGTCACATCGTGGATATGCACTTTGCCCGGGCTTTGGATTTGCTCGGTCACTTCCGGTAACCAGTTCAAGGGTGAAACCCACCGATCTTCATTGAAAAAAGGTTCTTGTAATTCAACGCCGAAAGCGGCTTCGATTTTTGTCATTTTCTTGTCTCTACAGTAGGTGTTTAGTAATTAATCGTGCGATTTTCAAATATGTAAACTGAGTTACCGGTCTTTTTGGTTTTCGCGCGATTCCATATCTAATAGGCCGCCGGCGATAAATTGAATCATTTCAGATGAGATGTCTTCCAAGTCGCTTGACCTATATTGCCCGCCCGACATTCCATCGATACGTTCATTCTCGGTGAATACATAGAGCGTTGAGCTAAGCATAAAATGAAACGCGTAATGTGCCTGCTTGTTGTTTAGGCTAGGCAATGCGCGCCCCAATGATTCGACAAACCTTAGTGCGGTTGCATTGAACTCACCGATAAGTTTATTAGCCGGAAAAGAATGTATAGCCATTCTCGCTATCAATTGACAATAGCTTTTCCAGCCCTGCCCACCGCCAACACTTTTTTTCAGTAGAGGCAGTACGAACGCTTCCACAATACTTACCACCACATCGCGCCGGTCTTTGCCGTTGAAGCGTATTTCATCCAAAGCGCTTATGCGTTCTGCCGATAAAATGTGGGCTCGGCGTTTAATAACCTCGTCAAATAAATTCTCTTTAGTATCAAAATAATAGTTGATAGAAGCCAGACGCGAGTTGGCCGAATCCGTGATGTCTTTTATTGAGACATTCTCAAAGCCTTCTTTGGCAAATAGTTGCTCTGCAACATCAAGCAGTTTGTCTCGTGTTCCGATTTTCGGTTTCTTTTTGGTACTCATTATTGGATTGATTTGGCCTAATTTAAAACCGTAGCATATCGTATCTAAGTCAAATAAACTGTCTTGGAACGGTATGAAGAATTCATTTTTTTTTAATATAATGGAATAATATTATCAATATATAAATATATTATGGTAATATAATATCACAAGGCAAATTAAAATATATAACAATTGCCCCATAAGAGCGGGGCAATAGCTAAATCAAGAGGAGCTTAGACAATGAAAGTGTTTAAAAAGGCTGACAAAATTTTATTAATTACTGGTGCCATAGCGGCGTCTGGCGTCTCTGCGCAGACGCCTGAAGTCGAAAGCCCTGCGGTTTTACTTGAAGAGTTGGTTGTTACGGCTCAGCGCAGAGAACAATCGATCCAGGATGTGCCAATTTCTGTTAGCGTGGTGACAGACACATTTATTTCCGAAAACGACATCCGCTCATTGCAAGATTTGAATGGGACAATTCCGGGGTTTTATGCGACTAACTCGGTCAACTACGGCGCTGCACCATTATCAATAAGAGGGATTGGTGGCGCTAATGGCGGTGGGAACTTCTTTAATGATGAGCCAGTTGCGGTTTATGTCGATGACG
>CAZKHC010000354.1:0-1495 GCA_964552135.1 uncultured Algimonas sp.
TTCGGATTAAATAAAAAACAATAAGTACGATTTACAGCGGTGTATACATAACGCCTTTCAAACGGGCGCGTTGAAAACGCGTCCGAGGCGTAGCCGTTTTGGAACTTGTTATATGTTTTTTTCATTGTTTAACTTCCATTTTTTCCACCCTCTCATAATCTTTTTATTGTGAAAGTGGTTAGATATCGATGACGCGATGATCCATAACCCCATATAGGTGGATGTATTGAGATAAAACAAAGAGCCTAATGCCACTAAACCTGACATCAGAAATAGTATTTTATATAGATTATTGCCTTTAGGTTTCTCGAACGTTCGGGCTACTAATTGTGTTTCACATGTAGGACATTGACGCTCTTGATTTACACCAAGAAATTCGTAATTTCCAACCCTATTATCGCACTCAGGGCAGTTAATATTCATACGCAACACATATAACGCCCAAGGTATGGGCGCGCAAGAATTGCGCGTCCAGCCCAAAGGGCGAAATACCCTTTCTTGTTATGTGCTAAGTTACCCGAAAAAACAGGCATAAGAATCTTGTTTTACTACCTCTAGAAAATCTTTAAGTTGTTTTACCGTAGGGTTTGGTTCATAACTGTGCCACTTTAAATCTTGCCTCAACCAATAAACTTTCCATACCTTCTGCGTCTTTACAAAAGTTGCCTTAGCGAAAGGCAACTTCATTATATTTTCTGGATTATTCCATTCAGGACGAATTTCAAAAAGTTCTACGCTCTGATTTTCAATACTATAGCCGAAATCTAGTTCACTTCGAATATGAACAGGAGGTCTTTTTTCACTTAAGAATTGCTCCAATTCCTTTTCACACTTTTTTAATTCGAATTCGCTTAGCGCCATTACGAGTAGCCCGATCTAGATATGCACATAACGCTTTAGTAAAGGGCGAAAAAGCGTATGCTTTTTACGTCCCAGCCAGCTTGCTGGCGATTTGACTAACTTGTTATCTGCTTAACCAAATATAAGGTTAGCATTAATGATAATTCTATTTCTGGAACCATGAATCTATTTTTCAGGGTTTTTGCGTACATATAAATTTATAAAATAACCCACAAGTAAATAGAAGACTACTAAAATTCCCGCACCAACTTTCGAGTAAGTATGCTCAAATGCCCCTTGAGAATAAATGGATATACTTCCAGTTATACAAAAACCGATGAACATTGTCCAAAATGCTATTTTTTGATTCTTATTCATAATTTTCCTTTTTTACATAACGCCCAGCAAACGGGCGCGTTGAAAACGCGTCCGAACTGCCGTAGGCAGAGTTTTGCTTCTTGTTAGGTGTTTTCACGTTTGACCAAGAAAAAAATTACTAGCGAAGCTAATGGTAAACACAGAAGTTCTACTGACCAACCAAGTAGAAAATCACTTACGTTCCAACCTGAGTACTCAGGTTGGAATAAATGGAAAGAGGTATATAACCCGTGGTGCATTTAGAAATTAATGCTCTAAATTGAAAAGCAAGTTGCTC
>CAZKHC010000355.1:0-1494 GCA_964552135.1 uncultured Algimonas sp.
GAATCCATTATCTCAAAATTGACAACTGAGAAGGGTAAGTTCGTTGAAGGTGTTGTCCTCAGTAATAAAGTACGAGCCGCATTTCGATCTGTACCACCTGCTTGGTATTTGGTGCTTGGGCAAACGGAGGAAGAAGAATACACAGCCCGCCAAAAGTTGATGCGTGAACATGGTGTTAGTGAGATTGGTGCAGCTCATATTATGGAAAGAGAAGTGGAGGCCAGTCGATGCGCGCTGTAGCTGTCTTTTTGGCATTAGTCTTTCCGTTGAATCTATTGGCTGCTGAATTTGAAATATTCACTTTCGGTAAAACCATCGTCGATGATTCAAGCGCGACTGTTTACTACATTGATCAAGGTGATCGGCTGCTTCAGTCAATTAATCAAGAGATGCTTTCAGCGGGGGTTACAACCGAGGAGCAAGGTAAGCGTTTCGCCACGCCTGAGCTTAGCTCTGCGCTGGTTAGTCAAATTAAAGGCTTGCTAAAAGCAGGTACGTATCAACTTAAATACTTTCCAGCGATTGTGATTGATGGTCGTTATGTTATCTACGGTTCGACCGACATCAGTCTCTATTATGAGATGAAGCCATGAGGCTTTGGTCGTCAATGGTCATTGCCTTAGTATTCGTGTTATCGCTAAAGACGGTGCACGCTGGTGCGACAACGGCTGATTTATTTTCCGCAGCGTCGACAGGGGTAAGCAATCAAGAATGTCTCGAGTATTGTGTCACCGGTGTTTGTATTTCCATTATCTGCACGCCGTTTGGTTGCACGTTGGACTACTCGACGTTGATCTCACACAGATCGCCGGACTTGGTTGTGTCGTCGTATAAAGAGCCAGGTGAAAATTCTTGGGATGATGCCAAATCCCTTTATGGGTCTCTGGCTAAGGGCGCTGCGAACTCCATCGTTAACTACGCCGGATTAGAAACAACGGGTGGTCCAAACTACACATCACGGCAATCAGGGAAGGAAAATCAGCGGAGCTCTGAAGAGGGGCAAAGTCGTGCCTTTGGTAATCTGCATTTTAAGGAAACGAGTGTGATCGGTTCTCCGACAACCTACGTGACGGATCAAATATCGGGAACCTGTCCAGCGGAATCAGAAGAGTACCGACCTTACTACCAATCAGAATTCGATGCGTTTGAATGGCGCTGGGGCTTACTAGAGAAGTTTTATGCCTCGTCTTGGGTTCCTGGGCTTAAAGAGATATCTCAAACTCCATTTACAACTTGGGGCGGGCTGCATCCGCGAATGGGCTTTATTAAGTCAGAACACCCCGCGCGTGCAGCGGCGGTCGCCGCACAACGATCCGTCGACATCATGACCAAGAAGCGCCAACCCCACGTTTATATCCTACAAAACAGACCGGATGGACCAACGTTCCCAAGTGACTACAAGACGGATAAATGGCAAATGGCAAATGGTGTATCCAGAGGCGGATAACTTTTGTTACTCATTTGGAAGTGCGACTGATTATGTTTTTGAGCGAG
>CAZKHC010000356.1:0-1491 GCA_964552135.1 uncultured Algimonas sp.
CTTTAAAAACCAACTGGATCGCTTTCTTTGTACGCTACCGGACGAACCTCTGCTCCCCAACTATTTTCTGTTTAGGAGAGCCGATTCAAACAGCATCAAAGATATGATCCATCATCGGATTTTTCAAATTGGATGATTGCTTAGACAAAGAAGCCAACTCAAGTAACTCAAGTAAGTATTAGTCTGTCGTAATAGACCTATTTCGGGTTTAGCTGCCATTATGAACTCCGGACCGATGGACTTTGACCTCGGCACATTTAACAGACGTTTCTACTAAAAAGTCAGAGAATTTTACCTATTTTCGATGCTATATTACAACCTATTTAATGTACATATTGAGAAGAATGAATGCAAAAATCTTTAGAATAATCTTTGTTCTTGATGTTTTAAATGTTTCTAATGCAAAACAACCATAATTTGTGGAGAATTTCAAAGAAATACAACAACACTTCATTGAATTTATCAAGCTCATACACAACATTATGTGACCCGTTAATCAATTTGATGCGATAAGAGCATTGCGATGATGTGCAATATCGTAAAGTCTCCGTGCAAAGAAATATTTGCAAAAGATAAAAATAGTCAACCAATGGGTGCGTCTTAAAATGTACGCAACATATTTGATTGGTCATACAATATAAGTTAATTGTTAATATAAAACAATTCATTCTATTGTATTTTGATTAAATAATTAATCACGTAATTAAACTAATTAATAATTGTAGTGTGATAAAATAAAACACGCGTTGACTATTCAAATGCGAGAGTTCTATTTATAGAATTTTTATCTTGAACGCACGCTCGCGCATTGAATGGAAACTCGCTTTACAGCACTGTTCACATATCATATAGCCCCTATTATTTTAAATTCAATGATATAATAAAAATATTTTGACACTCGTTAAAAATTAACGACGAAAAAATATGATTCCATGTTATTCAATACAAATTTATGTAAATACTAAACATTAGCAATTATTATTAAGTTTCATTTCGTGTGATTTTTATGATCTAAAACCAACTATTTTTAATAGTCATTTTGACACACTTCTCTGCAGTGTTGTTTGAATTATTGGATCGATAAACAAAATATATACGAGATTTATGGTACACATCAGCTGGAGACCTCAACTTGTTTGAGCATTTATGAAATTTGTATTAACCATGCGATGTAACTGATTAGTTCAGATGCAAGATCAACTATTTTTCTAGCAATCTATTATATTTTTTTCCATGTTATCATTTTTAATGGGGGTAAACATAACTTTTTGAGACCATAGTTTTTTTGCTGTTTTCAGGTCAAACGTCTGTTAAATGCGCCGAGGTCAAAGTCCATCGGTCCGGAGTTCATAATGGCAGCTAAACCCGAAATACGTCTATACAAACCACCTCTAAAATTGCTCTTTTTTAGTCTCCTTGGAAATAACAGCAGGGTTAGGGTTAGGGTTAGGGTCAAGGATAGGTGAATAGGATAATTTCGCAATCTGATTC
>CAZKHC010000357.1:0-1490 GCA_964552135.1 uncultured Algimonas sp.
CTAATTACCTGCGATCAGGCTTGCACCTCGACTTCGACTCGGCACACATTATCTCCACCACCAGCTACGCCCCCCTCCCCCCCTAATCTCCATGATACTTTTATGCAGACCATACAATTCCATTTAATACACATAGTACTTATCCCATAAAACACTTTGAGCAAATCCAACCGCCTCAAGAATATTCCACTTATTAGTACTGTCCACATTTATAAACATGTTTCCTTGCAGACGTCGTCTGTGAGCCCATGCCGTTCGTTTTCAACACTTACCCCCTCACTTGGATCCTCCTTACCAACCCCCATCCCGTTCACCCGCTAACTATTCAACATCATGGGCGGTGATTCCAAGCGCATCAAACCGAAACCTTCAAAGGCTATTGGGAAACCGGTCAAACCGAACTCTTTCAAATCGGTGAAGACCGCACGCACATACCCGGACGACTCTTGGCTCCAAGCTTACTTCCAACGGAGAGGCCTCCGCCGCGCCGGATTACACCCCATTCCGTCGCCACCACCTACGACGGTTTCCGCTCCGAATGCGAAGAACAAGAGTCGCCGACCACCCCGCTCCCCTACTAGAAATATACCAGAAGATCTTCACATCGAGAAGGCTCGAAACCGCGCAATGGCTCGTCGACATCTGCAAACCTTTCTACGTACCCCCTCGGAAAGAGCAGCTGCAAACGCTTCTGACAAGAAAGCTCCTAAGGGTCAAGTTACCCGTGACATGTAGGATTTCTACACTCGCCCAATAAACACACTTGACTACAATATTCACATTCCACCCTTCCCTAGTGCTACAACATCTAATGGCACTATCACTTGTAGGAAACGTCCCCTCCCATAACCCCCGAATACATGACTTGACACAACTACCAGACAATTAACACCATTCCCTTTTAATCACAAACCAAATCCAATAGTTGACCTCTCTCCTCCACTACTTTCTATTCTTCCCCAATAGTCGAGCACTTTGCCTAACACCACCCACCCCCTGCACTGATCCTGTTGGGGCCCATGTAGTGTTCCCAGTTTTGTATACACTGACATCACCCTCTTCACTAGATGGAGGTGTAGATAACGCTTCATAGACAATTCCACTCGATGGGTCCGAATCCAGACTATCCGTGTTACTATCCGATGGGGCAGAGGTATCATCTGTATACGTCTCAGCAGTTATGGTCATAATTGGTGGTCCACTCAACCTCACCGGTTTCGCAATTACACTCTTCTCCACTTCATCCAAGCCTTGCACTTCAACTTTGAACATACATGGGAACACCATCTTACGTGCATTATCATCCACCCTAATATATACATTCATATCAAAGTCATACTTAGTTGCTTTCACTTGTGCGTTCATGCATACCTCTCCTTCATCTATTTTCACCGCCATCAACCAAGGTACATACTTCATGAATATACATTCCACCTGCAATCCCGGATTGTCTTTAAAATGGGTCAGCGTCAGCATACGTCGCTGCTCCT
>CAZKHC010000358.1:0-1478 GCA_964552135.1 uncultured Algimonas sp.
TTAAGTCGCCTTCTGCAACCGCGAATATCGCCATGTCCACGGTGCAAAGAGGTGCATCGAACTCCTTTGGATTATAGGTTTTTAAAAACTCTTCTTCTGTCGTCATGTTTTACCCTTTAAGTAAATCCCGAACTGTCATCAGCGCATAGCCTAATAGATTTGGACCTCTCCACTTTGCAGGAGATAATGCGTCTTCGTGATCTTGAGCGAGTCCTATGCCCCAAATTGCATCGACAGGGCTTGCTTCCACCAAAACCTTATCACCTGTTGCCAAAAGGAATTTACCTAAGTCTTCATTCTGCTGAAACTTGTGCAAATTTCCCTCAACTACGATGTCGAACTTTCTTGCATCCCAAATTTCAGGGTCAAAGTTTTTGACTTTTCGTCCAAGTCCTTTCGCGGCTCCTGGGTCTGGGTGATTCAAAATTTTCTCATAGATGTCCTCAGCTCCAAAGAGTTTAGCTTTATACGCCATCATCCAATGTTCGGCCGTGGCATAATCGGCACCATCAACAGTAAAGCTAGATGGCCACCACTGACTAAAACAGGCCTTGGTTACAGTGTTAGGCTTAGCTCGATGTCCCCAAAAAAACATAAACTCTGGAGATTGACCCGACTTGATCTCGTCCAAAACCCTAGCTGTGTTATATATTTGCTCTTGTTCCACAATTAAGCTCCTTAAATTAGTCTTGCTCGAATGGCGTCTAACGTGTCATCAACTCGCAATTCACCATCCTCGAAGATAATCTCAAATGCACCCTGATTTTCTTCCTCGGCGTTCTGTTGGTCATAAAGAACGAAGTCCTCGCCCTCTTTCTCAACGCGTAACAAACCCTTTGCAGATTTTTTGAGCCCACTGTCTGTGATAGGATCTTTAAAGATATCGCGGCCTTCACCGTTTACCTGTCCCCAAGTTGCTTTCATGGCAAAGCCAAAGCTATCCCTTGTCATATACTGATAGGTATAGCTGCCAATCCCGAGAACGACATTGCTAGAAGCGAAACCCTTAGCTGCTAAACCATCAAGAATATGCTTAGCGCGCTCTAAAGTAATAGAGTCGCCATAGATAAGGCCAACACGTTCGTGCAGCACCTTGTAACCAGCCTCTGTTTCCGTACCGCCAAAAACATCCCATAAACATTCAATGGCACCTTTATAAGCGGGGCTGTCTTTGGGGGCATCAGGGTCACCGCAGATGATTTTTACAGGATCACCGCTATCGGGACGAAAAACAACTTTAGCCAAGCCAAGTTCATTCGTTTCACGGGCTAAGATTTTATCTTTCAGCGCAACTGTGAACTCCGTAATAACTTGCCAGAAATCCCACGTATCTGCGACAATACTGACAATGCCTTTTGGATAAAGGTCTTCAATAAGACGGCGGAAGGTTTCAACTTCGTCTTCTTTCGTCCCCATGCACATGACGCTATGTTCCGTAGCGGGAACAGAAACACCAATAATACCATCTGCATTGTAGT
>CAZKHC010000359.1:0-1476 GCA_964552135.1 uncultured Algimonas sp.
GTTTTTTTGTTGATTTTTTACTTTTCATCCTTTTAGCTTTGTGGTATGCACATAGCATTAGCACTACTTAATGTGTATTCTTATTTTTGTTCTAGTAAATTGATGTGTTTTTTGGAGGTGATTTGTTTAATCCATATCCTACTACATTTTTATAAATCCAATCTAGGTCTCCAGCTATCTTTTCTTTATCAAAACTAGTACTGCCGCATTCTTCACATACTCTCTTCTTAGGCTTATTCAGTTGATTAAGCATCTTTGTCAATAAAGCAAATAATATTTGTACACTATCCCTATTGCGTAACAAATAACTTGATAAGTTTTGCTTTATTTTTTTCTCTTTTACTGGATGATGTATTCCATAATATCGTACTCTATGAAAGTGAGGAGGTAACTTATGTTTTACGATTTGATGTATAGCCGATAGTGCTGACATTTTCTTCTGCTTATAAGGGGCAGCTTTTCCCTGCTCTTGATTTTTATAATCTTTATGCATCAAAAACACTTCGCCTGTTTGGCTATTATACAGTATTCGCTTTTTACTTACAGCACTTCTGTTGATATACTTAGCTAAGTAAGTTTCTATTATTTCTGTATTTTGACTTGGCCAATCATTATTTACGACCCAGTTTTTTGTGCCTACCTCTAATTCAAGGTCTTCATAATTTAAGTAAGTACTCAACAAGCCTTTGGAAAATGCTAACTTCAAGCTAGTCATAAACGACTCCTTATAATATCTATTGATTTTTTTGTAGCGACCTAAGCGCCTATTGCTTTTTGGCCATATCCAATTGCTCTTTGTATTTAGTCCTCCAAAAGTGACTAAGCAATGTACATGAGGATGATACTTCAAGTCTGACCCCCAGGTATGTAGCACGCTTATCATCCCTAATTCTGCTCCTATTTCGCTTCCTATCTTGTCTACACTCTGCCACGCTGATTTAAACAGTATAGAATATATTTGCTTCTCATTACGTCTAGCTAAGCCTCTTAATTCTTTGGGAAGAGTAAAGGTTATGTGTACATACGGAACGTTTAATAAGCGCGCGCTTAATTTGCTTTGCCACTTTAACCGCTTATAAGATTGGCACAACATGCAGTGACTATTGCCACAGTGCAAATGGACTTGGTGCTGTTTACCACAATCTCGACAAGTATATTGGGTGCTGCCTAAATAGGGTGTGCCGCATATACGAATTGAACGAATTAACTTTATAACGTCTAATCGAGGATTATAAATATCTATATAGGCTTCCCCATAGTCTCTAAATAGTTGACCGATCGTTTGTGACTGGTCAGGTATTCTATCTTTAGACTCTGTATAGGGTGAATTATTTGGCGATGATATTCTTTGCTTAAGCGGATATATCGGGCAGTAGTTTTTAGGTTTTTATGACCCATTTGCTTTTGTATGTAAACAATATTTGTTCCAGCCTCTATATGATGGGTAGCAAAGCAGTGACGAAATGTATGGCAGGT
>CAZKHC010000360.1:0-1474 GCA_964552135.1 uncultured Algimonas sp.
TAGTCGTCCCTTAAAAAGGGGTATTATTATTTATCGAAGTTAAAAACCGGTTGCTTTGATTTTTGAATGAATAAAATCCAAGTTTGAAAAAAGAGCCAAAAAATTTCTTTTTTGAGCTTAACCATTAACTTCTTTAAGTTGAATCCAGCAGCAGCCATCATAAAATTAATACTATCGCCAAGTTGTCCTTTAAGAAAATTTCTTGCAACTCTGTGATCTTGTTTTAAATGCCCGATGATTGGTTCTATTCCTGCTCGTCTTCTAAAATGTTTTCGTTTTTTTCGCTTCTGATATTCGCTATCTCTTTTCAAGGGAGGTTTAGGAATATTTATTTTTGTAGTCCCTATCATTTGTTTGCCTTTATAGCCTCGATCCACTGTAGCTGATTTTGGTCTTTTACCAGTGAGCTTTTCTACTTGATCAAGGACTTTTGGTAATGTATGTCCATCATATACATTGGTTGTAAATGTCATCGCTCCTAATATAATTCCTGTTTTTTGACCTAATACGATTGAAGCTTTACATCCAAATTCATATTTCTTATGGGCTTTCCCTTTACTCATGCAATAAACTTCTGGCTCATGTAAGGAGTATATTTTATTCTTGCTATTCTTTTTTTGAGACAATACTTTATTGAATATATCCAACTCAGTTTCAAAGCTATCATCAGGTAGTTTACGCTCTAATTCTCTCACTAAACGACCTGCTATCGTTTTGAGTTTACGCTTCGCAGCATTTGATTTCTTACGACGTTTTGGATGGTTACCATTATAAGTATCTCTAACTAATTGTTTGCTCGTTCTTGTGTAAGTCCGTCTTAATCTGATCCCTTCTTCTTTTGCTTTCTTTACACATTTGTCTATTATTTTCTTCTGTAATTTCGAATCTGTTGGATAAGTTATATTCTTTTCTTGTGCCGTCGTATCTATACTCACATGTGGATCAAGACCATCTTTTCCATGAAGATTTATCGTATGCTGAAATATCTTTTCAACTCCTTGTTCTCCTATTCGTTGTCTAAAGAAAACTAAATCACTCGCTGCACAAGGTGCTCCCCATTGTTGGTCGGTAAAACCACTAAAGTATTGAAAATAACTATTCATCTCCCAATGGTCTTCAACCAGTTTTTCATCTGATAAATTATAGATGCTCTTCAACATCAACAACGAAACCATCAAACGTATCGGATGTGCTGGACGACCTTTGTCTGAATACAGTTTAGAGAACTCCTCTTCAAAATATAACCAATCTATCTTTTCACTTAAAAGATATAACTCATGATTTGGATTCAGTTGTTCTTTCAGACTTGGTGCTAAAAAATTTAACTGATTTTTTGGCTTTTTCTTTGAACGCATTTGACAAGGTTTTTTCTTTAAAGATAACTTTTCTTGTTTCTTTTAACTGCTTCTTGAACGCCTTTATTATCGTAAAATACTGATTATCAATATTACAACCTATTTTTAAGGGACGACTA
>CAZKHC010000361.1:0-1472 GCA_964552135.1 uncultured Algimonas sp.
TAAAAAAGCTACGAAAAAGCCGCCTGGTGCATATGCACGAGGCGGCTTTTTTTATATGAAATGCACAATTTTACAAAAAAATGTAAATACTATTTCGTAATATTTAGTAATCTGTACAAACTTATCCATCTTATTTGAGCAAAGCTAAATAGAGAGTGTCCCTTGGTTAAAATTGTTTGGAAAAGCTCCGCCACAATATTACTTGGTTTATTTCTCTGGGTTTTATGGCCAATATACGGCTTCATATCCCATCAGTTTGAAATTGTTCGTAATCCATTTGGTTGGCATTCACTTCCTAACAATGTCCCAAAAGTAACTGAAGTCTACAATCCCAAATATGAAGATGCTGGACATAAGGCGATTGAAATTCTGACAAAAAGGCAAAAGAAAATTCTTGCCCCTAGTTTGTCAGCTGCCATAGTTATAAATGGTGATCTGGCTTGGGCAGGCGCTGTCGGGTGGAGAGATGTGGCTAACAAAAGGCCCGCAACACTTAAGACAACCTATAGAATTGGCTCGACATCTAAAGCTGTTACCGCAACGACCTTAGCTCGGCTCGTAAATGATAACACGATCAATCTTGATGCCCCCATTTCTACTTACATGGAAAGTCTTCCTAATGAATCATGGATGAACTTTACACCACGTCAACTTGCCTCACACACTGCTGGTTTAGCTGGTTATGAAGAAAATAATGATTGGGTGGGGTTTTATCAAAGCCTTGCTCTTCAGACTCGTTTTGATAATCCTGAAAAGGCACTGAAAGTTTTCGATAATGCAGATATACTTTTTGAATCTGGCAATAGTTTTCACTACTCTAGCTTTGACAATGTCTTATTGAGTGCCGTGATGCAAAATGCATCATATACCCCATTCAACAAACTTATGACAACATATGTCTTTGAGCCCCTTGGTTTGGCAATGACAGAGCCCGATCATTTAAAGTCTAAGAATTTAGACTTCGCAAAACCTTATCAAGTAAACAAAGAGCGCGTTAAAATATGGAGACATGTTGATTTAAGTCATAAATTAGCCGCTGGCGGTTATATCTCGACACCTACTGATCTCGCAATCTTGGGCTCTGCTTGGTTAGACCCTAATTTTATCGCCCAAAATATAAGAGCAGATTTTTGGACCCCCGTGAAACTTAAAAATGGTACGATCAATGAACAAAATTATGCATTGGGGTTTCGTCGGAAATCCTGGCCAATTAATGGAGAAGACGTCGTACATTTAAACCATGGCGGGGTATCGAAAGGCGCACAATGTTGGCTCATGATTGTTCCTGAATATAACATATCTCTCGCAATTTCTACCAACCGCCGTACCAACGATTTTTTTTCTTTTGCTGATGTTTATGTTGATTTACTAGAAGTATTCATTCCTCACTCTAAAGACGCAGCGCAATAACCCTAACTACCACTTGCCCGTATTTTCCATACTCGCCCATGGCTCTTGTGGCGTAAGGCGTT
>CAZKHC010000362.1:0-1469 GCA_964552135.1 uncultured Algimonas sp.
ACGACGTCACACTCAAACATATAGAGTCAATGTCGCCATTGGGGCGCATTGCCACCCCCGAAGATATAGCCGAGGCTGGCTGTTTCTTGATTAGTCATGAAGCGAGGTTCATTTCCGGCGAATTACTTATTGTCAACGGTGCAACAACCTTCGGTTAGGAGGTAAACATATAAAGGTTTTTACATGACGAATTCCATTTTCGACGTAACTGGCAAAACTGCCCTTGTCACGGGCGCCTCCAGCGGTTTTGGGGCTCATTTTGCCAAAATTTTAGCCCAGCACGGCGCCAATGTCGTCGTCGCTGCCCGAAGAACGGACCGGCTGGAAGCCTTGGTTAAGGACATTATCACTGACGGAGGGCAGGCACTAGCTGTACCCATGGATGTTACGAAAGCTAAGAGTATTAAGACGGCCTTTAATAGTGCAGAGGAAAAATTTGGCACCGTAGAAATTCTTTCCAATAACGCAGGTGTTGCCGATGCGAAAATGGCCGTGCACATAGACGAAAAAAGCTGGGATTTTGTTCTTGATACCAATCTTAAAGGTGCGTGGCTGGTAGCCCAAGAAGCCGGCCTTCGCATGATTGCTGCAGAAAAACCCGGTAGTATAATCAATACAGCCTCTATTCTTGGATTGCGCGCAGCTATTTCGCAAGCCAGCTATGCCACATCAAAGGCAGGTGTTGTGCAGCTTACCAGAGTTTTAGCGCTTGAATGGGGGCGGAAAAATATACGGGTGAATGCGTTATGCCCGGGCTATTTCATCACAGAACTTAATCAGGACTACTTTGCGAGCGATCATGGCAAGGCTTATATCGCCGGAACTCCTGCGCGCCGCACGGGTGAGTTGAGTGAATTGACGGCCCCGTTCATGCTGTTGGCCAGCGAGGCCGGATCATTTATCAATGGCGTGGCCCTGCCCGTCGACGGGGCGCATAGTATCGGCAATATGTAGGTGATTACTGGAAGGTTAAAATGAATGCTACTCAGCTGCCACTCTAACCACATCCGCAAGTAATCCACGCTCTTTAGCCATGCTCATCGCCGTATCCTCGATCATATCTTCTTGGCCGCCAATCATTTTTCTGCGGCCAAGTTCGACAAGAATATCGCGAGCCGGAACGCCAAACCTCTCGGCGGCCCGTTTCGCAGGTAATACAAAAGTTGAATATACACCCGCATAGCCCAATGTTAACGATTCACGATCAACACGCACGAGATGATCCATCATTGGTACAATGACATCCTCAGCAACATCCATCACCTTAAACAAATCAATGCCCGTATCAAAGCCCATACGTTCGCATACAGCAGCTAAAACTTCGAGAGGCGTATTCCCTGCCCCGGCCCCAAGGCCCGCGACTGATGCGTCAATACGGCTAGCACCCGCTTCAACCGCCGCAATAGAATTGGCGACCCCCATGCCCAAATTATGGTGGCCATGAAATCCGATTTCGGTTTCGGGCTTGA
>CAZKHC010000363.1:0-1466 GCA_964552135.1 uncultured Algimonas sp.
TCTTCACCGACATAGCCGGCTTCAGTGAGCGTTGTTGCATCCGCCATGGTGAACGGCACGTCCAAAATGCGCGCCAAAGTCTGCGCGAGGAGCGTTTTACCGCAACCCGTTGGACCAACGAGCAAGATATTTGACTTCGCCAACTCAACATCTGGATTAGATGTGGCGTGGTTCAGGCGCTTATAATGATTATGTACCGCGACGGAGAGGACGCGCTTGGCATATGTCTGCCCAATGACATAATCATCGAGGATTTGCGTAATTTCTTGCGGTGTCGGGACACCTTCTTGGGACTTTGCCAGAGAGCCTTTGCCCTCCTCTTTGATGATATCCATGCAAAGCTCGACGCATTCATCGCAGATGAAAACTGTCGGTCCGGCAATGAGTTTACGAACTTCATGCTGCGACTTACCGCAAAAGGAGCAGTAAAGCGTGTTCTTGCTGTCGCTATTATTCTTACTCATCGTCTATCTTGCTCCCACGGTCTTAACTCACAGACAACTGCAAGTTTAGTGCCGACTTTGCCCCCTAGATATAGAGGCTAATACTCACTTTCGCACAAAAACCTTAAGGTCTGGCTTACACAGTGTAAATCCTTCTGAGAAAACCAAGTTAAAGTTACAGTTCATTTAAACTGAGCTGTGACATTTATGCCCTAAGCTTCACCGCGTTTCGAGTAAACATGGTCAACAATGCCGAATTTCTTGGATTCTTCGGCTGTCATGAAGTGATCGCGATCCAGTGTTTTCTCAATCACAGCGTATTTATTGCCCGTATGTTTGACATAAATCTCGTTCAGGCGCTTTTTCATGGCGAGAATATCATTGGCGTGGCGCTGAATATCAGATGCCTGACCACGGAAACCACCGGAAGGCTGATGTACCATGACGCGCGCATTTGGCAACGCGACGCGCATATCCGCTTCGCCTGCTGCGAGGAGAAGCGAGCCCATAGAGCAAGCTTGACCAATACAAACCGTCGAGACCGGGCATTTGATATATTGCATCGTGTCATAAATCGCCATGCCAGCCGTCACCACGCCGCCCGGCGAGTTGATATACATGCTGATTTCTTTTTTCGGGTTTTCTGACTCGAGGAATAAAAGCTGCGATGTGATGAGCGCCGCCATGCCGTCTTCGACAACACCTGTAAGGAAGATGATTCGGTCCTTCAAAAGGCGAGAGAAAATATCAAACGCCCGCTCACCGCGCGAGGTTTGTTCAACAACCATCGGAACGAGATTCATTAAAGCGTCTTGTGGGTCATGCATCATATCAATTTATCCTTTGCGACTCGCGGCTAACATATGTTTGCAAATCAATTGCTAACATATTGCCCTACGCGCAGAGGATTTCAACAGTTAGGGGTGGGAATGTTTGGAAAGCGCTTAGGATGCGTTTTTTATCTATGTCCCAAACACCAAATCATCCACCCGCGCGAGATATCTCATCAGCGCGTCTGACCCG
>CAZKHC010000364.1:0-1464 GCA_964552135.1 uncultured Algimonas sp.
ACCCCCATGCCCAAATTATGGTGGCCATGAAATCCGATTTCGGTTTCGGGCTTGAGCACATCACGCAAGGCCGTTACCCGATCTTTGACATCGGCAGGTAACATATATCCGGCTGAATCTGTGATAAAGACAGTCTGGGCGCCATAGCTCTCCATAAGCTTTCCCTGTTCAGCCAAACCCTTTGCATCATTGAGATGTGCCATCATCAAGAACCCACTGGTATCCATGCCAAGATTACGAGCATATTCAATATGTTGCGGTGATGTATCAGCCTCGGTGCAATGGGTAGCTACATGCACGCTATGGGCGCCGCAATCAAAGGCCGATTGCAGTTCTTTCATAGTCCCCAGACCAGGAATGAGTAAAACGGAAATTTTAGCCTGTTTCACAGCAGGTACAACGGCTCGTAAATATTCTTCGTTGCTAGCAAGGGCAAAGCCGTGTTGCAGAGAATTTCCGCCAAGCCCAGCTCCATGCGTAACTTGCAGCATAGGGACACCGGCCCCATCAAGTGCTGTGGCGACTTTAACCATTTGATCAACGGAAATTTGTTCACGCTTAGCATGCATTCCGTCACGCAGGCACATATCATGCAAAAGGACTTTACGGCGTTTTGAGGTGGTCTTCTGTGTTTGCGTATTACTCATTTCTGTACTCCTTAATTTAGGACTATTTCGCTAGCATTTTATCGGTGAACATCTCAGCCGTACGGCACGCCGCAGCCGTCATAATGTCAAGATTACCCGCATATGTCGGTAGATAATCACCTAGCCCCGCAACTTCCATAAACACGGAAACACGATTGCCATCGAACACCGGGCCGTTGACCAATTTATATCCGGGAACATAAACCTGAACCTTCTCAATCATAGAAAGAACAGAATCTATAATCGCACTTTGATCAGGGTTTTCATCCGTCACACAATTGATTGTGTTCCGCATAATCATAGCCGGATCAGCCGGATTGATAATCGCTAAAGCCTTACCGCGACGCGCACCGCCGACTCGTACAATTGCATCAGAGGTGGTATAGGTGAATTCATCAAGATTAGCCCGCGTACCGGGCCCTATAGAGAGCGAGGCGAGGCTGGCTACAATTTCTGCATAGTCCACATCCTGCACCTGTGAAACCGCATTAACGATAGGTATCGTGGCTTGGCCTGCACACGAAATCATATTGACGTTTTTCTCAGCGCGGTCAGCATGTTCTTGTAAGTTCACGGGCGGAACACATAAAGGCCCAATCGCTGCGGGAGTCAGATCAATCATCATCACATCGAGCTCGGTTAGCTTACGCGAGTTCTCCGCATGTACATAAGCCGATGTTGCGTCAAATGCGATTTGGACATTATCTTGCTGCACATGAGGTAACATACCATCAACGCCTTCAGAGGTTGTCTTTAAACCCATTTTTTTTGCCCGCGCCAAACCTTCTGATTTTGGATCAATACCGACCATCCAAAC
>CAZKHC010000365.1:0-1461 GCA_964552135.1 uncultured Algimonas sp.
ATTACCCAGCCTCCCCGCGCCCATCCCGCAAAGAATAGTATCTGAGAACAAACTATTCTATTCTTCTCAAAGCACTACTGGGAGTAAAACTCTCAAGCTAACGAATGCATATCTTAGATATCGGCTCTTTGTAAGACCGCTTTTTTAATTGGTGCCTCTGAATCCGAAAAGTCGGTAGTAAGCCCGCGTCGCATTATGGTTGGAATGTAAAAGTCCTCAAAGTGCTACAACACATTGAGGACTGGTGTAAAATTAATTGGTGGTCTCGGTTCAACCGAGAACCCCGTTCAGAATAATTTACAATGCTAAGGTACATTCTCTTAGAGCCTCTTTTTACTTATTCATTAAAATTCTAAGAGTTATGTCAAAAGAGAATCTACAAATGCCCATCATCAACCCTAAAGCAGCAGGCATCGATGTGGGGTCACGATCACACTTCGTAGCTATTGGTCAAGGCAAAGATCAGGTCAGAGAATTCGGGGTCTATACTGAAGATCTTATAGAACTCACACAGTATTTAATCCAAAGTGGAGTGACTACAGTGGCCATTGAGTCCACGGGAGACTACTGGCAAAATCTCTACACGGAGCTTATCAGTAATGACCTTGATGTCTATCTAGTCAATGGCAAGTTCACCAAAACAATGAACAAGAAGAAAACTGATGTCATTGATTGTCAGTGGATCCAAAAACTACATTCTTTGGGGTTACTGCCCAGATGTTTCCTCCCTGATGAAGCAACAGAAAAGCTAAGAACACTCTGTCGACATAGAGGTAATCTTATCTCAGCTAAAGCCAGTACAACAAAGAGAATGCAGAAATATCTCAAATTGCTCAACTACAGACTTGACATCGTTGTCAGAGATATCACAGGCCTTACAGGACTCAAGATCATCTCCGAGATTTGCAATGGTAATACCAACCCAGAAGAACTCGCCAAACACAGACACTACAACTGTCGTAAATCTGAAAAGGAAATTGCAAAATCACTAGTGGGAAACAATAGAGATGACTACCTCTTCGGGCTAAAACAAGAACACCAAAGACATGGATTTCTTATAGAACAACTTAAAGAGTGTGACATCCAGATAGCCAATTTCCTAGAATTGCACATCAGTTCCATGAATGATGTCACAGATGAACTACCCTCAGACAAGCCTTATAAGAGAATCAACAAAAACTCAATTAAGACTGTAGATCTGAACATCGTAGCATATCAGTATTTCGGAGGTGTAGACCTATTAGAGATACCCGGCATCAGTCATGGTACAGTTCTTAGCTTAATGAGCGAAATCGGACCTGAGGGCCTTGACAAGTTCCCCTCGGCGAAACACTTCACGTCCTGGCTAAGGCTTGCTCCCAACAATAAGATAAGTGGAGGTAGAACCATCAGTTCAAAAGTCCCCAAAGGAAGCAACAGACTCAAAATAGCATTGAGGAGTGCTGCTTACTCTATCGCCAG
>CAZKHC010000366.1:0-1453 GCA_964552135.1 uncultured Algimonas sp.
CCCAAAAACGGCCGCTGCTAAAGTTTGGTTTCCTCCAGGCTTTACGGTTATTGCTGGTGTAGGTAATTCTTGTTATGAAGCTTTATGTTTAAGTTACCAAAAAAATTGAGTGACATAAAAATCCAATCAATTGTCAACGATGTAAACTCAATTGAGAGTTCGGCAAACAACGATGATAAGTGGGCTCTAGTGCAGCCTTTAAAAAAGGGGCAAGCCAAACAAAAAATTGCGGCGCTTGGGCTTTTGGAACTCATTAATAAGGGGCATTTTTCTTATGAACAATCCGCTGAAATAGTATCAGAAATCTACGACGCACATATAAAAGATAATGAAGTGGTTATTGAAATCGGTAGAGTCTTAGAGGCCGCAAGGGACATTGATAACCTCAATGCTCCGCCTTCAGAGAATCCAATATTTGATAAAGTTGTTGTTTCCCTTTCTAATATTGCTTCACGAGAGAAACATGAGGAGGAACTGGCTAAAATTCATGAAAGTTTATCCTCTTCCGCACGGCTATGCGCACGCCAACATGATAAAATTGCCGACGATAGTTATAGCCAGCTAGTGGATTTGCTCCCAGAAACGTCATGGGCACATTATAACCAAGGCCTGTTTTTTAAAACACGGGGACTTTTCAAAGAAGGGGTGAAGGCCAATCAAACAGCAATTGCGCTAGCTGATAAACCCAGCCAAGCCCAAAGCTGGAATCTAGGAATTTGTGCAACTGCAGCCGGAGAGGGACAATTAGCTTTAGATATATGGAAAGAGCAGGGACAAAACATTGAAATAGGTCGATTTGACTTGCCAGAAGGTCAGTATCCATCTTGTAAAGTCAGGCTTGCGCAATTCCCATTGGCAGAACGCGATGCAAATAATGATCATCCGGGACTCGAAGAAACCATTTGGATTGAAAGACTAAGCCCCTGCCACGGCATTATTCGGAGCGTGCTTTTTGAAGATTTGGGTGTCGATTATGGCGATGTGATTTTGTTCGACGGGGCTCCCATCACTTATCACAAATATGGCGAAGATAAGATTGCTGTATTTCCGCACTTAGCCACTTTGAAAAAACAACATTATAAATTTTACGATTTCAAAGGTACACAAGATGAGGCCGGCAGGCTTGGAAGCATAAGTTCACGTTTGGACGATGATGCAGTTATTTACTCACACTCAGAGAATATTGAGATATTATGTGCCGCTTGTTGGCGTAATGAGGAGACGCAACACGAACATGATCGGAAAGAAGAAAAACACATCGTGTCTGGACGGATCGCAGCACCGGGCAATATGGACCCGAAAACACTTCTTGATCAAATTGATGCCGCCGTAAATAACGAACCTCAGAATAGAGTCTTTTCTCCAAGCTTATGTCGAGCGGCAGGCTTTGATGATCGGGCACTTATTGAAGGTCGCCGGTTTCAAATGTTGAGTGCCGAATAATCCGGTAAGT
>CAZKHC010000367.1:0-1452 GCA_964552135.1 uncultured Algimonas sp.
CGGCGCTCTATTGTGCCAAGCGCACGGATGAGCGTTCCACTGACATCGTGGAGCACGATCTTTAGCTTTCCGGAGATACCGGAAGATTCAAAAGTTTTATCACGTTGAAGTTCGGTCATGCTCGTTTTCCCACCGTAAAGGCAATTGTCGTTGTTAACAAAGCTACGATAAATAAGAACAACGCAAATCCTAACATTGCTCGACCCTCAGCGACATCTCCTGCTGAGTGATTGACCTGGATAGCTCCCCACCCGCCAAAAGCGAACAAAGCCGAGAGAGCGAACGCTGCGATTGCTGTAAGCAGGCAAATTACAAAGATAGTTATCTTAAAATTTGACACCCTACCGCTCCATCATATCGGCATTGCTACGTCCCGGAGGAACGAGCGGCCAGACATTTTCATTTGGATCGATTTTGACATGCATCAGCACTGGACCTTCAGTTGAAAGCAGACGGTCAATCCCCGCATCGACTTCATCGGCCAGTGTGACCGTGAACGCGTCAATTTGGAAGGCTTTCGCGACGAGAGCAAAATCAGGATTATCATCCATATTGGTTTCGGAATAATTCTTATCAAAGAAGACTTCTTGCCATTGGCGGACCATGCCGAGCGCGGAATTATCCAATAGAACAATTTTGACCGGAATGCCGTAACGGTAAAGCGTGGCGAGCTCTTGAATGTTCATCATGATGGAGCCGTCGCCGGAGACCGTAATCACAGTGCGGTTAGGCGCGCCGAGCTTTGCGCCGAGTCCTGCAGGCAGGCCAAAACCCATTGTCCCTAATCCGCCGGATGTGATATGATCCTTGGGTTCATCAAAATAGCAATGTTGCGCGACCCACATTTGATGCTGCCCAACATCGCAGGTGAAAATCGCGGCTGACTCGTCTTTGAACATAGCGTCCGCGCGGCGCGAGAGATCATGCAGCAGCTTGGGCGCATAGATACCCGGCGCGGCTTTGGCCTGGGCGCCTTCATAGTCCCACTCATGCATGGCGCGGCGGGAGTAACATAGATCCGTCCAATCGCCGATATCTGGCGCTGCGCTGCCGTCAAAAGGATCAAGCGCGGCGAGATTTTTCTTTAAGGACCCGTCGAGGCCGACATCGACTTGGCGAAGCTTATTTATCTCGGCAATATCAATATCCATATGAATGACTTTGGCGTCCGGCGCGAAAGTATCGAGCCTGCCTGTGGCGCGGTCATCAAAGCGCGCGCCGACAACAATCAAAAGATCGCATTCTTGTACTGCGTAATTGGCCGCCTTTAATCCGTGCATACCGAGCATGCCGAGATAATTCGGATGATCGGACGGTAAGGATCCAAGGCCTTTTAGGGTTGACACGCCCGGAATTTGCGTCCGCTCTACAAGCCCGCGCAGTTCGGCCACGCCGTCGCCTTGTGCCACACCGCCGCCAATATAAAAGAGCGGCTTTTTCGCGTCGCGGATG
>CAZKHC010000368.1:0-1439 GCA_964552135.1 uncultured Algimonas sp.
CAAAAATGACACCAAAATTAGTCCCCAAATATACGCCGTCAATCAATGTCCCAACAGTTGGGTCAATAGAGGGGATGGATGAATTTATACCCAAGCCCCGTATAGAAAAATTGGCAACCCCTTTAGTTGTACCAATATCAGCTAAAACAACATTTGGAATTCGACCTGATAAACTCGTAATATCCTGCAGCTTCAGAGCATCGAGCTGGCTTTCTCCGAACGCTACGATAGAAAGTGCTGTATCCTGAACATTTTCACCGCCAGTTTTCTTTGTTGCGGTAACAACAATTTCATCTGTGAATGCATCAATACTTGTTCTGGCTTGCTCCGGTATGTCTTGGGTTTGGGCCTGTGCGGCTGTACCCACACCGAAGGAGGCTGTCATCAAGAGTACAGACAGTTTGGACGTAAACTTACTTGCGGTAAAATGTTTCATTATTTTAATCTCCCCAGTGACTTATTTATGTTTTGCCAATTCGTTTGATGGGAAGATATTGGACTGCCTTGTTGATGGTGATAATGTCTGATAAGGACATATTATTATCATTTTAGGCCAAAACCATGTTGAGTAGGATAGATGCTGAAGTCCCCTTAATATTCTATAGTGCGCTTGTTCAGTTCCTGATGAGTGCGGGACATGATGAATCTGAAATTCTAAAAGACACCAATCTTTCATTAGCTCTTTTACGCGCACCTGACACCCGTGTAAGTTTTCCAGTTTTTTCGAAACTTGTTACAAATGCGGAAAAAGTGTGGGGTCGGCCAGGGCTAATGCTAAGTTTTGGCGCCTCGTTTAACCTTTATTCTCTTGGCATGGTCGTACAAGCTGCATCATCCAGTCATACACTCGGAGAGGGTATGGAAACTCTTGCCAGATACTTTAGTCTGCGCAGCCCTTTACTCGCCTACGAAACTGACCACAATTCACAAGGAATTACCTTTTTCTTATCTGGAACAAGAGAGCTTGGAAAAATCGAGAAATATATGGTCGAGGCCACTTTTGCTACGGTAACAAAATTTCTAAATCAATTGATAGGTGAGCGGCTAAAAACTCTTTCTTTTTCCTTCAAACATGAAATCATCGGTCCCGAAAGCTTATATTTGGAGACACTTGGACCCAATATACAATTTGGACAAAATCATAACTTTATTTATCTCCCCAAATCATTAGCTAAACTCAAATTAATTACATCTAATCCCATGAGCGCGGCAGAAGCCAAGCAATATTGTGATGAAGAAATCAAGAGACTTGATGAAAGCTTGAGTCTTAAAGACGTTATAAGTAGATTACTCTTAGCCCGCATCACGAAGGCCACTACAGAACCAGAAGCCGCAAAAATTTTGGGGTTTTCCGCACGAAATCTTAGGCGGCATTTAGCCGCCGAAGGTACAACTTTTCGCGATTTGAAAAACAACGTAAAGCTGAGAACAGCCAAAAA
>CAZKHC010000369.1:0-1438 GCA_964552135.1 uncultured Algimonas sp.
ACACCTTCAACACAATTATCAACCGCCCGAATTCCTGTCGAAAGCCACAGCCATTCAGGCGTATGAATTGTGACCGCTGGATCCAGAATAACAATTTGAGGGATAATCAGTGGATGACGATACAGCTCTTTGGTTTTAGTTTCTTCATTGGTAATGCCTGAAATAGCCGTGAATTCCCCGCCCGAAAGTGTAGTGGGTACACTTACTTGCCGTATTTTCGGAGGCTTAATATTTGGCGGTTGCGGTTTTCCGTCTGGCCCAGGAACAGAACGGAACATATCAATTTCTTCTGTTGTCTTCGTATTATTTGACAAACACAATTGTACCGCCTTGGCCCCATCTGTAACAGAACCACCACCTATAGTAACGATTAAATCTGCCCCAAGATCTCTTGCTTGATTGCTTGCCGCTAAGACTGCAGACCGCGACGTATGTGCGGGCATAGAATCAAATGTACCTACATATCTTTCACCCAAAGCAGCACGGATTTTTTCTATCTCATCTGTGTTTCGATTGAGTGATCCACTGACCATTAGGAAAACGCGAGATGCGCCGAGGCGAGAAGCAACTTTACCAACTGCCATTGCCGCAGGCTGGCCAAATATTACCTCCTCCTGTTGGTCAAAAATTACATGGCCTGAATCCGTCATATACATCCCTTAAAATCTTTTTTGCGCCCACATTTTATGTGGTTTATTGTAGCTTTAACACATTTTTAATTATAGATAATAGTCCTATATGGAACTATTTTTCAAGATTTGATTTGGATCGGATGCTAACAAGAGAATGAGGACGCGTACATGACTGATTTTATCTCAAAGACAAAAAATCAAACAGCTTGGTTCATTTTGAATAGGCCAAATGAAATGAACGCATTAAACCATGCGATTGTTGAGGGATTAGATGCCTTTCTAATAGAGGCAGAAAACAATGACGCCATTAGATGCCTCGTCATATCTGGTAATGGGCGAGCTTTTTGTGCAGGGGCGGACCTTAAGTCAACGACTGGCGCTGATCCTTTGCTTCCGGGCGAACCGGATTTTTATGACCGAGTCTGGGATGTCTTTGGTAAACTGCGAAATTTCAGTAAACCCGTCATCGCATCCCTTAACGGCTACACCATGGCAGGCGGGCTTGAGATGGCTATGTGTTGCGATCTTGTAGTGGCCTCAGAAAAGGCAAAAATTGGCGACGCCCATGCCAATTTTGGTGTTTATCCGGGGGCCGGCGGAGCGGCTGTCCTGCCGCGCGTTATTCCTCTTAATGTTGCCAAATATTTGTTATTTACCGGAAAGACACTTTCCGCTCAAGAAATGAAACATTATGGGTTCGTCAATGAAATTGCACCGCATGATGAATTAGAAAAAACAACGCAAGCTCTCGCTGATCATATTTCGGCTAAAAGCCCTCTCGCCCTCCGCCGCATGAAAATTGTAGC
>CAZKHC010000370.1:0-1435 GCA_964552135.1 uncultured Algimonas sp.
GAGGCTATTCAAAGGTTTTGCTTGAATGATTAAAAGCTTCGTTTTGAACAAAGCCGATTATTGTGACCGTTTCTCTTTAGATTTTTGAAGGCTCTCCCTTAAAGTCTCACCCGGAAGACCAATACCAATTTTGGCGAAACAATACCCGTGGTTTTCAAAATCTACGGCATCTTCTTCATTGAATTTGTTGTCTTCGATGAGAGCGATAACGGTTCCGCAGCTGTCTAGCGTTTCTTTGGCGTCTAACTGTTTAATGTTATCGTTAGCCGTCGGACCAATCTGATGGGTTAACTCCTGATTTCCCCTTCGTGCATCACTTATTTGGTAAGAGCTCACAAGGCTCTCAATCTTGGAAATCTGATGGGTTCCGACGAGGTTATTGATTTTATTTGCATCACAGGCAGGGGATTGGTTTGGCACCACAGTTTGTAGGGCCAAAACGCCTAAAGTTTGCCATTGCAATTCCAAATCCGTTTCGGCGCCAGGGGCTAGGGGTTTATCAAAACGTGGTTTCCAGTCTAATTTTGCGATACAGTTATCCATTGTTCTAGAATGGATTCTTATCTCAATGTGCGCTCCAACAGCGGGGTGCTCAAGGATATTTTGAACGGTGGTTTTTACGGTCGTTGTTAGCCGCACATCTCGTGCTATGGTCAATGGCGCTACCTGGGTTTCTATAACCACGCTCTCAGCTAATTTTGTCTTTTGTTCTATTTCAGAAGTGGCCGTTTCATAATCTTCACGGACTTCAGCAAATATGGCCGGAAATTCATCTAGGCGTGATGGCGTTGTCCCAAAAATCCAAGGTATCATAAATATGAAGCCGACCCCTGTGAATAAAAGAATTCCTATTAAGAACTGCTTGGGCGTTAGTAATATCGCAAAATTCATTTTTACCCCCTGAGACTGACATCAGCCTAGATTTGAGTTGTGTTTTGTCAAGTACGACCGAGGTCTTGAAAAGACGCCTTTATGAACTTGCTTGTGAGATGGCCCTGCCCTCATTTTTAGCTTATGAGGCGCTTCGCCCTCAAACTCCCGAAAGTATTTATGGCATAAGGATGCCAAATAATCAGGTTTGATTAGAGTGATGGGCCCATCATGGCCCACAATTGGATGAGAGCCAGAGCGGCACACACTGTAAGTGTTGTTAGAAGAAGGACGGCTTTGGAGCCTTCCATAATAAGATAGCGCTTAGTCTGCTTTGAATGATGCGTCTTTAGGTCGGCAATATCCGCGCGTAGTACGGCGACTAAATCGTTACTGGTCAAAAGAGTGTCATCCATGATGTGAATAATTCCTTCGATTGGCTGTGGGCTTAGGGCGTAAGGCCGTTAAGTGATGCGAGTATAAGCACGGCTATCATAACGCCTGTGCCACAGGCGAGCAATGTAATCATCTTATCCTGAAAGTTCTCGCGTTTGATGAGGATATC
>CAZKHC010000371.1:0-1430 GCA_964552135.1 uncultured Algimonas sp.
TTCGCGAGGGGTTCGGGTTCGGGCGCGATTTCGGGAAGCCCAGCCGCGGCGCGGTCTTCCGCGCGCTTTTGCGCGGCAGCTTCTTCGGCTTCGCGTTCTGCAATTTCGCGAGAGGCTTGTTCCTCGGCGATGCGCGCTCGGCGCTCGGCTTCTTCGGCTTCCCGTTTCAGGCGCTCGGCTTGCGCGTTTTCTTCGGCTAACTTTTCAGCCTCTAAACGTTCCGTTTCAAGACGTTCACGCTCCAGCCGTTCGGCTTCCGCTTTTTCGGCTTCCTTAGCTTTGCGCTGAGCTTCCGCTTCTAGGCGGGCCTCTTCGCGCGCGAGGGCTTCGGCTTCTTGTTTTGCTTTTAGCTCAGCGGCTTCACTCTCCGATTTCGCTTGTGCGAGGGCGGCGGCCTCTTCGGCTTTAATGCGTGCAGTTTCAGCCGCCTCGGCCTCGAGACGGGCTTTTTCCTCTGCTGCGCGTTTGGCTTCCGTCTCGGCGGCAATACGTTTCTCTTCGGCCTCTCGGGCCGCCGCCTCTTCGGCGCGTTTCTTGGCTTCCGCTTCGAGGCGCAGCTTTTCTTCTGCCGCTTCTTTTTCTTTGCGAGCCTTTTCTTCCGCGAGCTGTTTGGCGCGGGCTACATCGCGCGCCGCTTGAATTTCGGCTTGGCGCTGCTCTTCGGCTTCGCGCGCGGCTGTTTCTTCGGCGGAAAGATTTTGAGAGGCTTCGTCTTGCTGACGCGCGGAGGCGAGGGCGGCGGCATTAATCGCCGTCATCCGCGCCGCCATTTTCTCATCGACGAGCTGCTGCGCGGCGGCCTTTGCCGCAGCTTCTTCGGCTAGTTTGTCAGCTTTGGACTTAAAGCCCAGCTTACTCAAAAAGCCTTTTTTCTTTTTCTTTTCAGCCAATGACCTGTCCTATCAAATGTTCAGGGCTCGCATCAGTAATACGAATATGTGCTAAGCTACCTGCGGCAGCTGGATTGTCTACCTTGACCATAGAAAAATCAGGGAGTCTTCCGAGTCCTGATTCTTCGAATAATGCCTCATCCTCTTGCCCGATACGGCGTTGTAGATGGGCCGCTTTTTCAGCGGCTCCCGCCTCGCGCAGTGCCTTCGCTCGGGTCTTCACCACGGTTCCGTTTACGGGCGGTATCTTCGCGGCGGGCGTCCCCTCGCGCGGCGAAAAAGGAAAAACATGCAGCCAAGGGATTCCAATTTCAGAGATGATGCTCAGGGAATTTTCAAACATGGCTTCGTCCTCAGTCGGGAAGCCTGCGATGATATCGGCGCCGAAGGTGAAGTCTGGCCTTGCTTTGCGTAGCCTCGCGCAGAGTTCAATCGCATCCGCGCGCGTATGGCGACGTTTCATGCGTTTCAAAATCATATCATCGCCCGCTTGCAGCGATAAATGCAAATAGGGGCTCATGCGGGTATCCGTTGTGAGCA
>CAZKHC010000372.1:0-1426 GCA_964552135.1 uncultured Algimonas sp.
GTGATGATCCACGGCAATCCAACCTGGTCCTATATGTGGCGAAAACTCATTCCGGTGTTGGTGAGTAATGGCTACAGGGCTGTCGCCATTGACCATATTGGTGCTGGGCGTTCTGACAAGCCGACGAAGATGGGCGACTATACAATTGCCCGGCATGAAGCCTGGGTGAAACAGGCTATGTTTGAAAAGATCGGTGTCAAAAACGCGCACTTTATTTTGCATGATTGGGGCGGAATTATCGGGCTTCGCGCCATCGCTGATAATCAGGATCGGGTCAGTTCCATCATCATGTCGAATACGGGTTTGGCCTACAGAAATCCCGATAAAGCTATAAAGAAGATGGCCCGAAAGGGCGCGGGTTTTTTGCGCGCCTTTCAGCTTTGGATCCGTTTGAATAAAGGATGGAGGTTTTGGAAGACGATTTCCAAGCTTACATTGTCCGACATGCCGCAGGCGGTTATTGATAGTTATGCTGCGCCGTATCCGGATAAGTCCTATCTCACCGGAATTCGGCAATTTACACAAATGCTGCCGACCCGAAATGACAACCCCATTTTGACGGAAAATTGGCAGGCTTTGCAAGCACTCAAAAACTTTGAAAGACCGTTTCTGAATCTTTTTTCGGAGAAGGATCAAATTGCGCCTAGAGGGTATAAGTCGGTCCGCCCGACTATTCCAGGGACGCGGGATTATGAGCCGATTGTCCTCGAAGGCGGTTCTCACTTTTTGCTTGAAGACATCCCGCATGAATATGCTCGCGAGGTGATTAAATTTTATAATGGTTTGAAAACATGACCTCTCAGTGGCGTATGACGCGGCTTCGCACGGCCGAAACTGGCAGTGATATTTTCGAGTTAACTCATGATGACCCGCCGACTGTCCAAGACGGTGAAGTTCTAATTCGGTTTGATTGGATTTCCGTTGATCCGGCTATGAGCGGATGGACGACCAATAAGCGTAGCTATATGCCGCCCGTTCAACCCGGAAAAATCATGCGAGCTTTCGGTATTGGCGAAGTGATGGAGTCTAAATTTGACGGCCTCGCGGTTGGGGATTGGGTAACAGGTTTTACCGGTATGCAAACCGAAGGCGTATTGCGTGGAAAACACTTGCGTAAAGTGGATGTAAGTCTTGCGCCCCCTAATCACTATCTGTCTGGCCTGGGGATGACCGGTTATACTGGGTATTTCGGGATGCTGGATATTGGACAACCCGTTCCCGGGAAAACGGTGGTTGTGTCCGCTGCAGCGGGAGCAGTGGGCTCGATTGCAGCGCAGCTGGCAAGAAGCGCGGGCGCACGGGTCATCGGCATTGCCGGTGGCCCGGTTAAATGCGCGTTTTTAAAAGAACAACTGCGACTGGACGGCGCCATAGATTACAAAAGTGAAGATGTCGCCGATGGGCTTGCCCGTGAGTGTCCGGACGG
>CAZKHC010000373.1:0-1417 GCA_964552135.1 uncultured Algimonas sp.
GGGAAAACCGTTGAGACATATTCATCATTAAAGATATTGCGGCCCCAGAGCTGCACAGCGAAACCGTTGTCGAATTTAACCCCCGTCGCCGCGTTGAATGAATTGACCGTGCGGAAGGGTTGCTCCGCACCTGTCGTTGCGAAAATAGCTTCGTTCGCTTGAACTTCACTTTCATATTGCCAATCTGCGCGGAAATATCCTTTGGCGCTGCCGCCGACAGGATAGAAGAAGTTCGCACCGATATTGATGGCTATTTCTGGAATCCCGGCAGGTCTTTCGCCAGATAGATCTACAAAATTTAGACCAGAACCGGCGGGGGCAGGACCATTGGTAAAGGAGTCATAAATCGGGTCGAGGAATGTTCCGGCGAATGTCAGTTCTATTATCTCTAGCGGTTTAAAGCTCGCATCGATTTCTATACCTTTCGTGGATTGTTCGCCAGCATTTACAAGCGAGAAACCTGAGCCTTGAAACACGTTAGACTGGAAGCCTTCAATGGTTTGATCAAAAACGGCAATATTAAAAGCGCCTTTGTCGAAACGCGCTTTTAGGCCAATTTCATAAACTGTTGCGTCTTCGGGTCCTGCGAAACGTGTCCCAAAATTACGGGACGTTTCAGGTGTTGCTCCAAGGACAAAGTTATTGGGGAGTAGGCCTGCGGCTTGGAGCGCTGCGCCGTCAGAGAAAAATGGCCGTGACCCGCGAGAGAGATTCCATGAGGACGACTTAAAACCTGTCGCGGCACTGACATAAACATTGATATTGTTATTGATTTCGTAAGCTGCTCGCGCTGCCCAAGTTAGCTGATCATCGCTAGTTTGTCCGTCTTCGACGGAGTTAGGAAATTCGAGAGCCGGAGGATTGAACTGTAATCCTTGCAATCCGCTGATAACGCCACTTTCAACATTGGGAAGAAACCCGTTCGTAAAGGCCCCTTGCACGGCCGGGTTCGGGAATTGTCCGGTCGCGAGCGCCCCGAACGTCATGGGGTCCAGTGTCAAGCCAAAAGGAGCAAAGGTTGCTCCAAATGCCTGAAAGAGAGGGTTGGTTGGATCGCCGACGGCCGCTTGAATTGAACCTAAAGCTAACAAGTCAGGACCGGGCGCCGTTGTTAGATCAAGTCCAAAAAAGGGATCTGTTGCCGTTTGTGTATAGGATACAGATTTGTCATCATTGGTGTAGTTTAGGCCCCCCGTCAGGGTCAGGCGATCACCGATCTCAAAATCAATAGTTCCAAAAATTGAATATGATGTATTATCTTGGTTGAAGGTATCAACGGTTATTTGCTCATCACCAAAGAATGTTCCGGGCGCAAAGCCATTTGCGGCCTCAACAGTTCCTAACAATGCCGGACTACCCGCAAGCACATCAATATAACTCCGGGCATCTGCGCCAAATATCAATGTATCAACAGCGT
>CAZKHC010000374.1:0-1406 GCA_964552135.1 uncultured Algimonas sp.
ATGATAACACTATTAATTGCAAAATCCTGAAAGAACAGCTTAACCATTGGAAGTGGCGTTGTGCGACTGTTACCTCTGCCAAATTGGGCTTATCCACTTTGCATCAAGCTCACGAGAAAAATATCAAAATCGATCTTGTTATCTTGGATTACCAAATGCCCGTTCATGATGGGGGAGACTTTATAAGAACCATGCGAAAAAATGCTATCTTCGATCATATACCTGTGATTGTTCTGTCTTCTATTGATAATACCCCAGTAAACAAAAAGATGAGGGAGTTAGGTGCTAATAAGTTCCTTACCAAACCGACACGAAGTTCTAAATTATATAATACAATCATTGACGTTATATATAAAGATAAAACCGCTCAAGCCGAACAAGACTGGAACATTGAAACTGAACCTATGTCGACAGGAAATAAGACAGCAAATTCAGAGAATTTGACAGAGACGGTGAATGTTTTGGTCGCGGAGGATAATGAAGTTAACCAATTATACGCAGGTTATGCGATTGAGGAGTTGGAACTTAGTTTCGAAATTGCAGAGACTGGACGCGTTGCAGTAGAAAAATGGCGGCTATTGTCCCCGCAAATCATTTTAATGGATGTATCAATGCCTGAAATGGACGGATTCCAAGCCACAAAAGCTATTCGCGATATTGAAAAAGCTGAAGGCTTAAAAAGAACACCGATCATTGCCGTGACGGCACATGCGATGAAGAAAGACAAACAATTATGTTTAGATAATGATATGGATGATTATTTATCTAAACCACTCACTTTGGATAAGCTTACAGAATGTCTAAACAAGTGGCGTGTTTTACGTTAGAGAATATTTAATTTAAACAAGAATAGACCTTAATCATAATTCACTCGGTTGCGATGATTTGCGGTTCTGGTTGTTTCATTCTTAGCAGAAGTTGCGTTTTCCGTGCTTCGTAATCTGCCATATTTTTCTCTTTCACATGACCATAGCCGCGCACCATATCCGGCAGCTCAGCTATCTGAAGCGCCAAGGTTTTATCTCCATCTTGGGCCTCCGGTAAAATATCGTTGATCACTGTGATGTAATCTTCGATCATCCGCCGTTCTGATCGCCGCTCTTCGGTATAGCCAAAGATATCAAAGACCGTTCCGCGCAAACCCTTTAATCGGCTGAGCCCGCCAAAGGCTTTGAGCATCCATGGACCAAATTCTTTTTTCATTAAATGACCCGTGTCAGGATGACGTTTGGAAAATAGCGGAGGCGCGAGATTAAATCTCAGATTACCCTTATCACCGAATGTATCTTGCAAAGCCGCTTTAAATTCCGGCGCGCTATAAAGACGGGCCACTTCGTACTCATCTTTATAACTCATCAGCTTTCCAAGATATTTTACAACAGCCATTGTAAAATCACCGTCCCCCA
>CAZKHC010000375.1:0-1405 GCA_964552135.1 uncultured Algimonas sp.
TGCAAACTGAATTTGGAAACCCAAAGGTTCCAATCATGTTCTTTTTCGTGATTAAGGTATCACATGGCATTGAATACAGCCTTAGCAAAGCGATCAGAGAATCAAACGCACGATACGATATTGGCGCAGCTGAGCACGCGATGTCTCAGTTCACCTTGAACGATCCAAGTTTGACCAGTGAGTTTATGCAGTTCAGTCGAGATTGTTTTGAACGAGCGAGGTCTAACTATTTAAGATTAGCATCAGCAAACAAAATTGATTCGCTTTTGTCACCGGCGAGTAGAGCGTTTCTTGAAGAAAATCCATTTGATATAAATTATTACGGCTCGGTTGTATTCCAGGATACTCCAGGTTTATACAAGCCTTGTAACAATCCAGCGATTTGTTTTAGAACCCTGCAAGCGTCACAGCCAATTGAAGGTTGGGCTTATAGTGCTTCTCGCGATGGGCAGCGTGGTATAGAAAAAGCGGGTCAACCAGGGCAGCCGCTATGTAATGAGTGGTGGGCAAATCTACGTACAAAAGTAGTAGCATCAGCACCTGAAATCACTTCGGTATGGCAAAAGGTGAAGCAGAATCTTGGCATCACACTAGACCGCAGAGAAGAGGATCTATTGGCTGAGAATATACTGCGAAATTCATTCAAGAACGGGCAATCGCGCGGCTCAATTGTTAGTGCTGGGTTGCAGGCTGACCGAGGTTTGCTCGCTGACATCCACGGTGTTCTGGCTAATGAAGGACTGAAAGTTACTGAAGTCTTTTCATCATTTAAACGAAATGCCATGAAGAACGCGCTAGTTCTATTATTGGCTATTGCATTAATGCTGCTTTATATAAATCTGCCGTTAATGCTCTTGTTTACTGGGTTTAGGATAAAAGGTGTAGTGATCGCGAGCGGACTGATTTTTGTGTTAATCATGTCGCACTTTATTATCGCCGTGGTTGAATACATTGAGGTTTCGATTTATTCAGGTGCGTATGCGGGAAACACAAACTATTTTAATGTAACTCCAAATTCAGAAACTACTGTTCTCCAAGTCTTTTTGAATTTGGCATACCCGATCACTATAGTTATTTATTTTGTGATTATGAGTAACGTGCTGGGGGCGGGTATATCTGGGCTTACCACGGGCACGGCAAATCCAGCTACGAAATTTTCTCCGAGGCCACCTCCCATTCCAAAGGTTAAGAAGTGATGAAGTTTTAGATTCCAGGAGGGCCTACGTCAGTTGTTCCATCACTATTATGTGTAAAGACGTATCCATCTTCAGTCTCATATTGTCCGGTAACTTCAACCTCATCTTCCTTGGGTTTATAACTAGCGAACATATTCCAAATTGCAGGCGCAGTCCAAGCTAGGAAAGCAACAAGCTCCTCCCAGATAAATTTAGCGATTTTTTGTGCA
>CAZKHC010000376.1:0-1403 GCA_964552135.1 uncultured Algimonas sp.
TTTATCTTTAGGAGCGGTTTGGCCAATGTGTTGCGGCGACCAGTTGAACCCACAGCTCCAAATCGGACGTTCACTGAGAGGCTTAAACTGTCTTCAAAGCATGCGGTAGACTGTTTAGTCTTAGCCTAAACATTTATCAGTACACACAATCATTATTTGCATTTATATAATATTAATTATTTGGTTGTATGTGTGCCTTATTACAATTGGAGGCGCAAACCATGAAGTTAATCACAAATAAATCGACGATTACGATACTAGCAATTGGTCTTTTGGCCTCAGGATGCGCATCTAATTCAAATGATACGCCTATAATCGCGTTAGTATAATAATCATCAAAGCGGACGAGACATTAGCAAGATTGACAGGAATATAGGCAAGAGCGGATTTCGTTATCATATCTAGTAAATGTCCGGCTTCACATCGAGGTTAAATCTTAATTCAGGATAGTTAATAAGGTGTAGAATACACTTAAATGCATATCTGAGAAAAAGTTCAATTATTCTCCCGAAAATCTTTGCACATTATTGTGATGGAACTTTAAGGGGAAGTGCCGTGAATTATGTTCGATAATCAATCAATACGATTTAAAACTTCTAATGTGTAGATTGTATCATGAAAACAGACTTGTTGCCTATAAATTTATATTATCGGTTCATTGGCCGCATTCACAAAAAACGAGATTGGCGCTTTGATCACAGAAATAATATTGAAACCTGCGAACGCATCAACATTTCAGACCTTCAAGATGATTTGAATTTCTCTGGATATGAAATTGATGAGCTATATTCCGGCACACCAACGATTTTATTTAAGGCCCTGCATAAACCTGTCGCTATGAAAAAACTTCAAAATGCAACCTTTATTGATATAGGCTCAGGAAAATCCCGAATTATAGTCCAGGCCGCCAAGGCCGGATTTAGCCAAATTCAAGGCATCGAATTTTCAAAAACGCTGACCCAAATTGGGCGTAAAAACTGTCATGCGGCGATTAAATGTAAAACCGTGAATTGGGAAATTTTCGAACAGGATGCCAGATATATACATTTCCCTGATGGGGACATGGTTATTTTTATGTATAATCCATTTGATGGTCTCATTATGGGTGAATTTATCAATAATCTCGCTGCAGATGTTAAGGTCAATCCCCGGTCAGTGATTTTGATTTATAATCACGCACATTACGCTCAGCATATTAATAACCACGGCTCATTTAAGCCTATAAAATATCCTTTTCTAACTTGGCTCAAGCTTAAACTGTTAAACCCTCACCCCTTTGGGGCGTGGGAAGTCGTCACCTAAACTGACTCTATTTCATTAATGTCCGCTCTTCCTTGCGATTTTAAGACGCTCGTCATTTTGTAGTTTAGGGATGATTGCGGAAACAGTTGGATTACGATGAA
>CAZKHC010000377.1:0-1402 GCA_964552135.1 uncultured Algimonas sp.
GTGTGGGGGCACCACAATTTCCTTTATTTTACTACGTTTAGGTCCCTCAAACCTACAATTTCCTTTTATTTCCTCTCTTAAAACCGCATCTTCACGGTGTTGTTTTAGTTCAGAAGTAAAATATGTGGTTCGGTGCTTATAAAGGGCACCAGTAATAACGTCCAAAACTCTGCCAAAGGACTGAATTAGCGTCAGTTTCATTCAAGTTTGCGCCTGATGATCATCAGATAGCTTTATTAAATTGTGCCACAGACTGTGCTACAAAACGTGTTACTAATGCCGAAACTGAGAAGAACCAAACCACTCATAGGGAAAGTAAAATCATCAATCCCTGACCGTTCTAAATCCTATATGATTTGTAGAAAAATTTACTTCCTGAGCTTGTCTGGCGGATGCTCTATATCTGCGGCAGAAATTTTCTGCACAAAGAAAAGACCCACCTTTGATAACTTGTGACTGTCCATCGCCCCACGAGGTGTCGGTCCATTCCCAAACATTTCCGATCATATCGTACAAACCGAAAGCATTCGGCTCAAAACATCCGATGGGCGCGCGCAAACCAAATCCGTCATCCATCGTATTCTCAATTGGGAAAGCGCCCTGCCAAGTATTTGCTTTTTCTTGTCCATCCGGCGCGCGTTCATCGCCCCACACGTAGAGCGAATTTGCACCAGCCTTAGCTGCAAACTCCCATTCAGCCTCAGTGGGTAGACGTCTCCCCGCCCACTCAGAATAAGCCCGCGCATCATTAAGTGTTACCTGGACAACAGGATCCAGATCCCGTCCCTCAATTGTGCTATTCGGACCTTCGGGATGTTGCCAATTCGCTCCCTCAACAAATTGCCACCAAGACGGACTTTTTGCGCTGGGTGAAGAAAAGACGGCTCCGCCAGGCACATCAAACCCTAGCTGAGGTTTCTCTGCGTCCGTGGTGTATCCAGTTTTCTCGACGAACTTTGAAAACTGTTTATTGGTAACTTCGTTCGCATCGATTTCAAAAGAATCGACCATCGCTCTTCTTTCTGGGCGCTCTTCGGGATAGGCTTTCTCCGATCCTATAATCACGCTACCACCTTCCAATCTAACAGAGGAAGGCAACATATCTATGCAGATGGATGGATCGTTTAGTTCCTTCTCCTGAGATGTTGATTGCACAGCGTTTCCGCATCCCGACAAGAGAATTGTAGCAAAAGCGAAGCAAATTCGATTTATCATCACGTACAAATTGTCAATTCCCGAGTCGTTTCTATCAACAGCCTAGTTTCAAGCAACTAATGGCACGAACAGTGCTATTACTATTGTATTGACACTGAATGTGCCATATAATTTCTCCATTAAGACATAAATAGGGGAATTATCAATGGCATCACGCTTATCCATTTTGGCTGTAACGACGGCCCTT
>CAZKHC010000378.1:0-1402 GCA_964552135.1 uncultured Algimonas sp.
AAAAAAGACTTAGAAATAAAACGAGATGTGTAAATGAAAGAAAGACTAGTAAAACTCAAACAGAAGGAAAAAATTCCAGACGCGCGTTGATTTCATTTTTTTTCCCGGGGGTCAAAAAATGCGCAACAATGCTTTTGTTTTCATTTCGACCAATCATGGTGTTCTTTTACAAAAGAAACACCACGATTGGTCGAAATAAAAGCAAGAGAAATATAGTTTTTGTGTTTATGTTTTCTATAAGCATTAAAAAAAAGTCTGCACATAAATTTAATAGAATATTTGATTTTGCATAAACAAAACTCTCATAATATAAGTAGGATAAGTTATACAAAAATAACAATAATAGACAAGCAAATAGCGTTTATAAGAACATGTTTTCGAAAAATTACAGTTGAAATAAGCAATTAATCTAACTTTTATTTACGATTTAAAAATAAACGAAAGTAATGTACATTTTGTTAGAGTGAAACATAGACCACTTTCAAATTTTCAAACTGTTTGTTTACTGTGTTTAAAATGTAGGAAATATAAAATCAAAACAATTATAGCAGGTATCATTCCATAATAGTTCATATTTCAACGACAGACAGGTTGCAACAACATAGATACATATTGACCATAAAATCTTGGTATTTCAGTGTTTGTAATCTGCTTCAAGTTTATTATGAGTTGCCAATCCTAAGTAATGATTCTTTGTAGTGATTCTAGCGATACACAAACATGTGGGGATGGTGTGGAAACCTCAACCATGCACATAGGAATCTAAAATATAAAATTTAAATATTTACTCGTTTAGAATGACAAAAAAATTCCCCAAGATGTAAGGTGCATGTACATAATTTAGAAAAACATAACTCAAATTTCACTTCTTTTGCTTAACCTTAACCTGTTCACATGATGACAGGGTTTTGAGAATGTAAAACAAATTTGTTGTAAGTTACACACTTTGGTTACTTGTATTCATAATATTAAAAGTATGTCTGGGTTCATATTTTGGTAAATCAACGATATTTGTTGAAAACATAATGTAAACTACTTTACACTCTTTACCATGTAACATTTTATGTACTCACTTGTTTGTCAACAACGTCATATCATCGCAAAGAAACATACATATATCCTCTTCAACATGAGTGAAAACGACGAAAGGAGAAATTTTCACTGATCCAAGAATCAAGTTCAGACAAGAATTACAAAACAATATTTTCAACCACTGCATGTATTCTTGATCTTTGAAATTCTGAATACCAAAAAGCTAAACCACAAACAACAAACACTGAATTCAGCTGGCTGCCTCTGATATTTTCCTTTTCCGATTTGTTTTCATATATAAATTTACCCCCGTCCTTTACGCGAATTCCACGGGAGTTCATTCAATCTACCAGTCCAGATCTGGACCGGT